>CAYUEE010000004.1:10231-45399 GCA_964443615.1 uncultured bacterium
GAAAGGATCCATTACACGAAAGGATCCATTACACGAAAGGATCCATTACACGAAAGGATCCATTACACGAAACGTCTGGTCAAACATTGTACATTCGACAGTCGCCTGCGACGTTGAACTCAGGATGGCATACAGCTTCGAATCGTCACTATGTCATTGTTTTACAGGGGCTATTGACATTGAACTTGGCAGTGGCTGTGAACGTACGCCCCAACCCGGTGACATCTTTCTACCTGAGAATACCTCAGGAGAGGGACACATCAGCCGCTCCGTTTCAGATTCACCTACACGGAACTCTTCCTCCGTGGAATAACTCTATGAGGAATAGCTCGTCCTTGGAATGACTCTGCCTGGAATAGATCCTGACATACTGAGCAGAATTGATTCTGCTAATGGTTGCCATTACATTTACTCAATCTTGAGCGCTACAACACGCATAATTGCGTAGCACTACTTCATTTTTCACCACTTAATTTAAGGATCCTGTTGCGATATCTCGCCGAATCGTTGATTTTCTGACTTGAACATTCATGTTTCTTTATATAATGATGGTGCACTAGTCATTTATCCCCATTTGCTCGATGGTTGACACACACTTTCCTTGGCTGACAGTAGCCATCTGTTTCCCCCTACTGGCTGGCCTCCTGATCCCTGCGATTCCTGACCAGCGAGGTAAGACAGTTCGACTTTACGCCATTGCAGTTGGACTCATTGACCTTGTCTTCATGACCTATGCCTTCTGGAAGCACTTTGATTGGGGGCAGTCTCAACTACAGCTGGCTGAAACCTATGCTTGGATCCCTCAACTAGGGTTGCAGTGGTCTGTGGGAGTAGATGGATTGTCGATGCCCTTAATCCTGTTATCAGGACTTATTACAACGTTGGCACTGCTGGCTTCATGGCGGTTGGAACATAAGCCTCGGCTGTTCTACTTCTTGATGCTGGCCTTGTACAGCGCCCAGATTGGTGTTTTTGCTGCTCAGGATCTCCTCTTGTTCTTCACGATGTGGGAAGTGGAGTTAATCCCGGTTTACCTACTGGTATCTATCTGGGGTGGTCAGAAACGGATGTATGCAGCGACGAAATTCCTGCTGTACACAGCTTTAGGATCCATCTTTATCCTGGTTGCGGCCTTGGGGATGGCATTTCATGGGAACACGGTCACCTTCGAGCTGGCTGAATTGGGGGCCAAGCACTTTCCTCTAACCCTGGAGTTACTGGCTTATGCGGGTTTCTTCATTGCTTTCGGGGTCAAGCTGCCTATTTTCCCTCTTCACACGTGGCTTCCAGACACACACAGTGAAGCCTCGGCCCCTGTCTCCATGATTTTAGCGGGTGTTCTCCTGAAGATGGGTGGCTATGGCTTAATTCGAATGAACGCTGAATTATTGCCCAATGCTCATGTCTATTTTGCCCCCGTTCTAGTTGTCTTGGGTGTCGTCAATATTGTCTACGGTGCACTGACAGCTTTTGGCCAGCAGAATTTGAAGCGTCGCCTAGCCTGCTCTTCTATTTCTCACATGGGCTTTGTCTTGATTGGCATCGGATCCTTGACAGAAGTGGGAATCAATGGAGCCATGCTGCAAATGGTGTCTCATGGTTTGATTGCAGCAGCACTGTTTTTCCTCTCTGGAGTTACTTATGAGCGCACTCACACCCTGATTATGGACAAGATGGGTGGTATGGCTCAGGAAATGCCCAAAGTATTTGCACTGTTCACCACTGCTTCTCTAGCCTCCTTAGCTTTGCCAGGGATGAGTGGTTTTGTGAGCGAATTGTCCATTTTCTTGGGGATGTCTACCGCAGAGATTTATGCGAATTCGTTCAAAGTCATCACGGTAATGCTCTCAGCTGTAGGCCTGATTTTGACCCCTATCTATCTCCTATCCATGCTGCGCCAAGTCTTTTGCGGGGACTACACCTCTGGCATCATCATTGATCGTTATCTCGGGGATGCTAAGCCGCGTGAAATGTTTATTGTGACCTGCCTCTTGGTGCCAATCATTGGTATTGGTCTCTACCCGCGTCTGGCGACACAAACCTATGATGTAAAGACTGTTGAAATTGCGGCTATCGTTCGTCAGGCGTTGCCTGTCAGTAGTCAGCAAGAGATAGACCTGGATTCTCGCAATCAAGTGGTTGCCTTCTCTCCCACTACGGCTAACTCCATCGCTGATTAGTAGTAGCTAACCTAGCATTCAAATGGCTGCCTCGATGCGTTCTGTCGTGTCGAGGCTATTAGTTTCTGGGCCTTAGCTATCTTGTGGAGTAGGCAGCAATGCAAGGACTTGGTTCACCATATCTTGATGATCAACAACTGGTTTGGCAATATAGCCATCCGCTCCACTTTGAGCTAGGAACGCTTCGCGATCACCTCGCATGGCGTGAGCGGTTACAAGGATGATCGGGATTAGCTTGGTCTGTGGGTCTTCTTTCAATAATTGAGCAATGCGGATCCCGTCAACCGCTTCACCGCGATAGGTGCTCTGAGATAGCGATACATCTAACAAAATTCCGTCGATCTCCTGGCTGTGGGCCAGTTGCAAAATTTCCTCAACATCTTGGCTCAGGCGAACTGTAAAACCGCCCCGTTTCTTGAGAACTTTTTCAAATACACGAGCGTTGACCGGATCATCTTCAACTAATAAGATTGTGGTCATCTTTCATCCTGCCTGCGCGATCCGTTGCCAAAACACTCGCAATGATATCATCAGATGCTCGCATAATGAGAACTAGGGACAGGTTACCCCATCCCTAGCACAGTACTTCAATGAGCTGACTAAGCTCTGGATCACGATCCGGTTTAACAGCGACCAAGGCGTGAATAATCACCTGCCCCAATAGATCAGCTGCACCTACTTCCGGATCTTGGGTGTCTCGCGGAAGAAAATCGCGAAGAACAACAAACCAACGGTCAAAAACAAGATAAAGGTGTAGGCGATTGCTTCCATGACAACCTCCAAATAGTTGAACAAATAAGGCTTAACCCATTACTAGAGTACTCTGAAAGCGTTCGTCTTGGGGCGACCCGCTTCCAGAGAGACACTCAATGTAATAAGCTGTTAAGCGTTTTTCCGAGTGGACCGGTCGCCCAACTTCTGGAAAACACCAAACTCTACCATTTCCTCTTCGAGGTTGGGGTCAATACCAGCAAAGACATCACGGAACAAGGTCCGGGCACCATGCCAGATATGGCCGAAGAAGAAGAGAAGCGCAAACACAGCGTGACCAAAGGTAAACCAGCCGCGAGGACTTGTGTGAAAAGTCCCATCAGCGTCGGTCTTCTCACGATCAAAGTCGAATAGCTGCCCTAACTGGGCTTTACGAGCGTAGTTCTTAACTCGGGCCGGATCCGTGAATGTTTGACCATCCAGCCGACCCCCGAAGAACTCAGCAGTCACGCCAACTTGCTCAAAGCTGTAGCGGGACTCAGCTCGACGGAAGGGAATATCAGCCCGAACCATGCCATCAGCGTCACGTAGGATTACGGGGTAAGTCTCGAAGAAGTTGGGGATCCGTTCTACTGTCAATTCGCGACCTTCATTATCCCGGAAGACAGGATAGCCCAACCAGTCAGTGGCAATACCATCACCGTTATTCATCGGACCGGGACGGAATAATCCACCTTTAGCAGGGCTATTACCAACATAGTCATAGAAGTAAAGCGCGCGAGGAACCTCTTCATACGCTTCGTTACGAGACTCTCCTTCCGCTACCGCTGTGGTGACCCGACGATTAATTTCTTGGTTGAAATAAGCTGAATCCCATTGATAGCGGGTTGGTCCAAACAATTCGATGGGGGTAGTAGCACTGCCGTACCACATGGTACCTGCCACGACAAAGCCAGCGAAAAAGACTGCGGCAATAGAGCTAGACAACACAGTCTCAATGTTACCCATCCGCAGTGCTTTGTACAGACGTTGGGGGGGTCTCACGGTGAGGTGAAACAAGCCTGCAATGATACCGACAATACCCGCTGCAATATGGTGAGCCACAACTCCACCCGCATTGTAGGGGTTAAAGCCGGCTGGTCCCCACTCCGGTGCCACAGGCTGGATATGGCCAGTAATGCCGTAAGGGTCACTAACCCACATGCCAGGACCGAAGACTCCAGTTAAGTGGAACGCGCCAAAGCCAAAGCAGAGGAGCCCAGACAAGAACAAGTGGATACCAAACATTTTGGGCAAATCCAAGGCGGGCTCGCCAGTACGAGGGTCACGGAACAATTCCAGGTCCCAGTACACCCAGTGCCAGCACGCTGCCAAGAACAACAGACCAGACAAGATGATATGAGCCGTAGCGACTCCTTCAAACGTCCAGAAACCTGCGTCTGCAATACTTTCACCAAAAACATTCCAACCGCCCCAGGAGTTCTCAACCCCCAGGCGAGCCATGAAGGGCATGACAAACATCCCTTGCCGCCACATGGGGTTCAAAACGGGGTCACTAGGATCAAAAATGGCAGTTTCATACAAAGCCATGGATCCAGCCCAGCCTGCTACCAGTGCGGTATGCATCAAGTGGACTGAGATCAGGCGACCAGGATCATTCAATACAACAGTATGAACCCGGTACCACGGTAATCCCATAGAGTGCAAGCCTCCAACTATGCCAACAAACGAAAGCCTTTTAAATCAGGCGTCTTAACTGGATAATTCCTATGTCGTCAGGATGCTTAAACCAGTTGTAAAGTTAGGATCCTAACGCTAAGACCTAGGCCATTGAAGGGGTCAGGGCTGACCCAACTCATTACCCTACAGTCAGAGGTCAGGACAGTGCTCAATTCACCCGCGACAAGCGCAATAAGTCTGTGTGCAGGTACCTGAGCAGCAGTGTCAAAACAGTACTACAAGCATTAAACAGTATAACGAAGTGCAACTTCGAGTCATCTGCTTCTAACCTGTAGGGGATCTAGACCATCCAAATTGGCACCATCATCTCAGATCCCGATCAGGAACTTAAAGAAATGTCTTAAAATTTTACATAGAGTGGGGACTGCCTTCGTGTCGAGCCCTTCTATATATCTGCCTTCTATCCAAGAATTGTGGGCTAAGAGTTGTGGGATACATGATAGAGCATTCCTATAGAGTAGATCGATTGGCCTCAGGGGATTGTTAGGTGCAGAGGCCCTCTCAGGTGTTGAGTCTGAGGGTAAGGATCCAGTGAAAGCGATGACAAGGGGCTCCAAGATGGGACGATGAGAGAGTAAGTGCAGCGTAATGCGTAAGCGTAGGAGGATCCGATGGCCACAATCAAGTTTGCGAAAGAAGGCAAGGAAATCATGGCGGCTGATGGAGCTAACTTGCGGCTCAAAGCGATCGAGAACCAGGTAGACATTTATAAGCTCGTTGCCAAAGTGATGAATTGTGGGGGCAATGGTCAGTGCGGGACCTGTGTGGTGGAGGTCACTGAGGGGATGACAAACCTGTCACCGCGAACGGCGGCTGAAGAACGGCACTTGAAGAAGAAGCCTGAGACTTATCGACTAGCCTGTCAAACCAAGGTGGTGGGAGATGTTACAGTTCAGACCAAACCCTAAGTCTCTTGGGATCAATGGTGGTATGCTATGGGCGACCTTAGTGCTGGTGGGGAGATTTCATGGAGACGAATTATCTTGGATTATTGGCAACTATCCTAGCAGTGTTTGTTCCGGCGATTTTCCTTGTGATTCTCTATGTGCAGACGTCTAGCAAGCAAGGTGAAGAGTAGTCTGTCGTTTAGCGACATTTAGACTGAGAGTAGAGGCTTTGTTAGGTCTGGTTCGTTAGTGCAAGGATTGTCAGAGCCTTCATGTGTACATGGGAGGCTCTTTTTAGTCAGTCTAATTTGATAGGCCTTCTGTCATAAGTTGTTTGAGGGGTGAGGGTTGAGGCTCTATGTGAGGGCGAGCCAGGAAGGATGAGGTAAGCTTGAGGCTAGATGAATCGCCCAGAGTAAGACTCCGACTGGGTCTCTTGGCACCGACGAGGTTAGGTGAGGCAGCCGCAGATGACTTATGTGACTCGGGATACAGAATTAACCAACGCTTACGGGTATGCCGAGGCGGAATCATACCTGCCTGGACCATCATCCCCAGAGCTTGACGAGACCAGAGGTGGGACGCCCCTGCAAAAAGGCTTCCCTTTCATGTCACTGGTACGCATGGTGATTCGCAAATCTTGGTTGATTGTGATTCCAGGGATTGTCCTGGCGGGGTACTTCTACCGAGAAGAGATGAGTAAGCCCGTTCGGTATCAAGGATCCTTTCAGTTGTTACTAGAACCCATTACAGCGGAGGCCCGTTTGGCGGATCCTTCTGCGGTGACAGAAGCAGGAGTTCCTCGACGAGATCGATTTGACGTGGATTATCCCACGCAGTTGGCCATTCTGCAGGGGGATGGAATCCTGTCGCAAATTGTGGAGGCTGTGCAGCCGCAGTACCCTGACTTTGACTTGGGTGGGATGCGGTGGGGGTTGACGGTTGAACGCGTGGTCCGGGGGCGCGATCAAACACAGATTATTGAAACACGTTACTTTGGCCTGGATCCTGATTTTGTTCAACATGTGTTGGAGAAAACAGCAGAAGTCTACTTGGCCTACAGCTTGGAAGAGCGCCGCAGTGATGTGGGTCAAGGGGTTCAGTTCATTGAAGGGCAGCTTGCTGATTTAGAGGCGCGGAGTGCTGCGATTCAACAAGAGATTCAGCAGTTACAGCAGCAAAATGCGGTTATTGATCCTGAGGATGAGAGTCGAGATACCGCGAGGCGTTTGGATGAAGTTTCTGCAGAAAAGTTTGCCGCTGAACGGGAGCTCTCAGAACAACGGATCCTCCAAAGTAACTTGCGGGACCAGCTGGCTATCGATCCTGATGTAGCCATTGCGGCGACTGTACTCAGTGAGGATCCGCTCTATCAAAACCTGTTGACTCAGCTCCAGGATATTAATGTGCAATTGGCCATTGAATCCTCTCGGTTTGATGAACAGAGCCCGTCTATTCAGACGTTGTTGGAGCAGAAAAGTGGGATCCTGCCATTGCTGGAGGAACGGAGAAATCAAACACTGGGCCAATCCGCTGCAGCCAAGAGTTTAACAGAGGAGGATATCCTAACCTTCCAAAACTCAATCCGGCGGGATTTGAGTCAGCAGCTGGTTGAAGTGACCAACCGACTAGGTGTTTTAGAAACTCGGGTGCAAGAGCTGGCTGCAGCGGAAAATGAACTGGTTGACCGATTGCAAACGTTCCCAGAGGTCACGCGCCGGTACAAACAATTGCAGAATGAGCTGGGTGTTGTGTCTAGGACGATTGACCAGCTCCTATCTCGCCGAGAGACCCTCAGGATCCAACAGGCTCAAACGGAAGTGCCCTGGGAACTGATTGCTGAACCCATTATTCCTCGAGAGTCAGATGGAACGGCAGTCCCGACCACAGAGCCGGATCCTAAAAATGTGGTGGTGGGGTTAGCAGCTGGCTTAATGCTTGGGTTTGCAGCGGCGTTTCTATTGGAAAAGTTGCAAAACATTTACTTCTCCACTGCAGACCTTGAAGAGACAATGTCATATCCTGTGTTGGCAGATATTAAAGTGCCACGGCAGCAGAAGCGGCGGCTCAGAGCTCGGTCTAGAGCGGGGACAGCGTTAGCAAGGTCTGAAGATTTGGGTTTTGCTGGTAACTTCAATCCTTTCTTCGAATCGTTTAACGCTTTGTATGCCAAATTGTTATTCCTGTTTCCTGATCCTCCCATCCATTCCTTGGCGATTTGTTCAGCAGAGGTCAATCCCTACCGGACAATTACAGCAATTCGCTTAGCCCAAATTGTCGCAGGCATGGGAAAACGCGTATTGCTAGTAGACACTAGTTTGCGTCAGCCGGTGTTGCACCAGTTCTTAGGGTTGCCGAATGAGAAAGGGTTGGCTGATGTGCTCTCCAGTGGTCTATCGGTTGGAGAATGCATTCAGCGCTCGGATTTATCCGATAATCTCTTTGTATTGTCAGCAGGAGAGACAAGTCTAGAGACAGCTCAGCTAATTGGGTCTGCTGAGATGGCTCAGACGATTGAGCGTTTGCGAACAGCCTTCGACTACGTTATCTATGAAACACCAGAGCTGGCTGATACGACTGATGCCAATTTCCTTGCCAGCTACATGGATGGGCTGCTCTTAGTGGCTGAAATTAAGAGAACTAAACCCACGGACCTGCGCCGGGTGGTAGAGAACCTAACAAGCTTTAACATGCCTGTGTTAGGGTTTGTAGCGGTATCTTAGTCTATCAATGATAATGTCACACTGTTTGGCTCTGTTTAGCCTCAATTGGTTAGTCTTAGTCGTGCTGTCTGTTGAATCGTTGCCGTTCAATACCTTCTCCCTAAGAGTTGTTCCTCTCCTGTGCATCGCAGGAGCATGGGCAATCATTTACCTCCCATTTGGTGTTGTAGCGGTGGCTCGCCTGCAACTGGGATACAACTACAATGCACCCAGGGCAATGTTTGATTCGTTACCACCCTTTGCACAACGAGCAACGTGGGCTCACCAGAATGGCTTTGAGACTTTTGCTCCGTTTGCTGCTGCTGCTCTGATGGCCTATGTGACAGGTCCACATGAGATTGTGCTTTGGCAAGGACTCACGGGAGACACATGGATCACTCTATTTGCGTCATCATTTTTAGGGTTTCGAGTGCTGTATGGACTCTTCTACATTGCGGATATCCCTTACGCGCGCTCCTTTAGTTATGTAATGGGAGCATTCAGCACCTTGGGCCTACTCGGAATTAGTCTGGTTCCCCTTGTTGTTGGGTAACCATGTAGGATTCAGGATGCAGACAACAGGATGATATCTGCTCGATGGGTGAACTGTGAACTGTGACTATTAAAATAAGTTTATGGGTCTTTCGATTCACACCCAAGGATCTCCCCTTCTCATCCAGGTGGCTGCAGATGTTCTAGACCCGACGGATCCTACGGTGCAGGGTTTGATTGATGACATGATAGTCACGGTGAAACAGGCCAATGGTGTTGGATTGGCAGCCCCGCAAGTGGGGGTCAGTGTAAAGCTAATGATCATTGCCTCCCGGCCTAATTTACGCTATCCCCATGCGCCCAGTTTGGATCCATTTGCAGTGATTAATCCTCGGATCCTAGCCACCAGTGACGAAAAGGTATGGGAGTGGGAAGGGTGCCTCAGTGTTCCCAACCAAAGAGGGTTAGTCCATCGAGCTCAGGCTGTCGTCGTTGAATATGAGACTCAGCAGGGGAACACCGTGGTATCTGAATGGGTCGATTTTGTCGCTCGCATTTTTCAGCACGAACACGATCACTTGATGGGAACGTTATTCTTGGATCGAAACCCGCAACGCCTTTTAAGCGAAGACCAATTTCAGTCGCAGATCTTAGGACTTACCTAGCATGAGCTACACCGTTATCTACGATGGTCAGTGCAATCTATGCTCTAACCTGGTCAATATCTTGCAACACCTGGACCGCGGCCATCACTTTCAATACATTCCCATGCAGGATGAAGGGATCCTGAGCCCGTGGGGTGTAACGATGTGCCAATGCGATGAGTTAGGCATGATGGTGATTGATAACCAGGATCCGTCCCAGCGATGGCAAGGTAGTGAGGCTGCTGAGCAGATTGCCCGTGTGTTACCGGCCGGCGAGTTCTTCATGGCGCTCTACTGTGGGATCCCTGGACTCAAGTGGATGGGAGACCGCAGCTATAAGCAGGTTCGGGACCATCGCTATGCGTGGTTTGGTCGCCGTGATCAGCTGTTCCGGACAGACTATCCCCAAACTCAGATGCCCCACACACAGGATAGAGAGAAAAACCAATCAGAAGCTGGAATCAGCGGCTAGATCGCCTTGGTTGAGCATCCCCAATCGTAACGTACACTACTATGCCCCTGTCTAATAAATAGCATCGACAATGTGTTACCAATGGTACGCTTGGTGGGTAAGCTAAAACCGTGACTTACTAACTGGGCGGGATCGACTAGGTCCTGCTTTTACTTTTGGTGGGTGCTTGAGTCCCTAGCTAATGCCCTAGCTCCGTGTATGATTTAGCTATGGGGAAGTCGATGTGAGAAATCATCTTTTTTGACAAAGTTGAAAGGGCCAGATAGAGATCCCCAAACGACTTGATCAGTATCAGGATCCTTGCCTTGATCTAAACTCTTGAAATGATTGGGTCCGAGCTCGAATGAGTTGTAGTGATAGGTTGTTCGATTTTTACGGAAGACAATACAAGTTTTGTCAAGACTTTCGCCTTTAAAAATAGATCCTGTCCACTCAACAGCACTAATGCAACCGGGCATTGCTTCAAGATAATCAGGAGTTAGCGAGACCAGTTTTTGGGGCTCACGTCCGGAGCCGATGAACAGTTCAGGGGATCTAAGACCATAGGTTTGGAGACAGAGTTGATGATTGTGCTCAATCAGCCGAACGACACGTTGACGATAGGGATGATCAAGGTCAATATCGTAGGCTTGTTCAACATAGAAGGCAAAGTCTCCGAATAGGGATAGGGGGAGTGGGCACTGATAAACATGAATATTTGCAAACCAAATGGGAGATTCAATGGCTTGGTCAAAATTGTTAAAATGACCCGCTAACCATTCAGCAAACTGGCGGAAACGGGGAGGAAAAGACACGGATTGACCTCGTACACAGTGGTTTTATCTTCCCATGCCAACGGAATCTATCTCTGGGTTTGAAAGGATCTGTATTGTTAGCCCCCCTTCATCACCCGTTTATGAATAACAGTAAAGGACGAGTTATAAATCCTTGGATTCAGCAGCTCAATTAGCAACAAGAGCCCCTCCCGTCAGGCCCCATACAAGTAAAGCTAGCAACAGTAGACTGGAGTAGCTAAGCGAGTGTAACTAAAACCTTAATTTTCTCTGTAGTCTTGAGTAGACCCGTTAAAACTCTGAAGCTTGGGCAGGATCCGTCGGAGGTGCGATGCTAACATGACTGACGAATAAGACGATGGACACAAAGGACAACATGACGGAGTATACCCAGTCGTTTTCCTTCTACGGACGGGAAATAGACGTTAGCATTGGCTTACTTGCTCCCCAGGCTGGCTGCGGCGTTTGGCTCAAATCAGGAGATACCTCAGTACTTGTCACGGCCACTCAGCAACCCGGTCGCCCCGGCATCGATTTTATGCCCCTGCTGGTGGACTACGAAGAACGGCTTTATGCAGCAGGACGGATCCCTGGAGGTTACCTCCGTCGAGAAGGCAAACCCCCTGAGCGCGCAACCCTCATTTCAAGACTGATTGATCGTCCATTGCGGCCTCTCTTTCCTGACTGGCTTCGAGACGATGTTCAAATTGTGGCGATGACGCTGTCTGTTGATGATAATATTCCGCCTGATATTCTCTGTATTTTGGGAGCCTCTCTCGCTATTCGAGGGGCACAGATTCCTTTTCAAGGTCCTGTTGCCGCTGTCAGAGTTGGTCTTGTTGAAGATGATTTCATTATTAACCCCACCTATGCTGAGATTGAAGCTGGTGATCTTGACTTGGTTGTAGCAGGCAGCGCTGAGGGGATCATTATGGTTGAGGCTGGATCTAACCAATTACCTGAGCAGGATGTCATTGAAGCCATTGAGTTCGGATACGAAGCAATTCAAGAATTTCTGACGATCCAAAATCGAGTCTTTGAAGATTTGGGTCTCAATTCTGTAGTGGGTGAACCGCCGGAGCCATCAACAACGTTCAATGACTTTGTCATGGAGCACTGTAAGGATCCGGTCACTGAAATTCTGAAGCAATTTCTGAGCAAACAGGAACGTGACGCTCGCCTTGATGAGTTGAAGGCAACTTTGGAACCCCTGATTCTAGAGCGAGCAGAAGAGGATCCCCTGCGGATGAGCTTCGCAGAAAATCCCAAAGAGTTAGACGCAACATTCAAGTCTCTGACCAAAAAATTGATGCGTCGCCAAATTGTGGAAGAAGGGGTGCGGGTTGATGGGCGTAAGTTAGATGAAGTCCGGCCCATTTCTGTACAGGCTGGTTTGATTCCTCGGGTGCATGGTAGTGGGCTATTCACACGCGGACTGACTCAGGTCCTTTCCATTGCTACGTTAGGCACACCGGGTGATGCCCAGGAGCTTGATGACTTACATCCCAGTGTTGAAAAGCGATACCTACACCACTATAACTTTCCTGCTTTTTCTGTTGGTGAAACCAAACCTTCCCGTTCTCCGGGTCGTCGTGAGATCGGTCATGGAGCGCTGGCTGAACGAGCCATTATGCCAGTCCTACCCCCGCGAGAGCTGTTCCCCTATGTAACACGGGTGGTCTCCGAGGTTCTCTCATCCAACGGATCCACTTCAATGGGCTCTGTGTGTGGTTCTACGCTGTCGTTGATGGATGCCGGGATCCCAATCAAAGCGCCGGTGAGTGGCGTGGCAATGGGGTTGATCAAAGAAGGCGAGGACATTAGGATCCTGACCGATATTCAAGGCATTGAAGACTTCCTCGGTGACATGGACTTTAAAGTAGCAGGAACCACAGAAGGTATCACTGCTCTCCAGATGGATATGAAAATTACTGGGATCACACTGGAGACTGTAGCGAAGGCCATTGGCCAAGCTAAGGATGGGCGGATGTACATCCTTGAAAAGATGCTGGAGGTTCTGCCTGTCCCCCGGGATACGCTGGCGGCACGAGCACCTCGGTTAATGACTTTCAAAGTTGACCCGGATGATATCGGTAAGATTATCGGCCCTGGTGGCAAAATGATCCGTAGCATCACTGAGATTAGTGGAGCTAAAATCGATATCGACAATGATGGCACTGTAACGGTTGCGTCTAGCCAAGGCAATCAGGCGGAAACGGCCCAACGCATGATCAAGGATCTTGTGCGACGGGTGGAAGAGGGTCAAGTGTTTTTGGGTAAGGTGACTCGCATTATTCCCAAACTGGGGGCGTTTGTGGAGTTACAGCCTGGTAAAGAGGGGATGATTCATATCTCACAACTAGCGGACTACCATGTCAACCGTATTGAGGATGAGCTGACCGTGAATGATGATGTCGTCGTTAAAATCCGCAATATTGATGGCAAAGGTCGAATTAACCTAACCCGTCTCGGCATTTCGCCTGAGGAGGCCACAAAGGCCCGTGGTCAATAGTCCGTTCAATTGACTGTTCTGTATCGATATAGAAGGGGATCCTATGCGTGACCTAGAGTTGTCTAGGGCTGTCTAGGATCCCTTTTCACTAAGTGTTCTCACAGTAACGAGAGCTCAAGAGTAGGTTAGGGCTAGCACATCGCCATGATTTGGGGGGATAGACACGATTGCAACTGCCAAAACGCCCGCAATTTCTGCTCGACCAAGTGAGGGTACGCGTGATGGAAGAAGTGACGCCCTCCCGAACACTGCCAAATTTGGTCACCTGATTTGAGCCAGGGTAACCACTGATGCAGTGCGTCAGGATCCACCACAGGGTCATCGGAACTCCCACAAACCATTAACGGGACGGGCACTTCACCTTGGGGTAAAGGGGTCAGGCTGAGGAGAGAATGGGGACAGGGAGCCATTAACAGATCCTGTTGAAGTGCATGGGTGAGGGCAATCACTTGGCAGTCACTTTGGGTTATTAGAAGCCTGCGGGAAAGCCGGACTAGCAGATGTAATTGACTACAAGGCCAGACTTCCCTCTGGACATAGTAGTGAGCGTGCCAGGTAGTGGCTGGTTGTCCCCCAACCGCAAGCAGTGTCAATGACTGGACTAACTCAGGATCCTGACGAGCCAAACAAAGACCGATGACCCCATTCAGGCCGTGACCCACTAGATGCATCGGGTGCCCTTGCGATTGAATGCATGTTTTCAACAGGTCGACTGCTTGAGTTAAGCTAGAGGGCTCATCTAGGGATTGAACATATTCCCACTGTTTCACGGGACCATGCTGAGCGAGCCGCCGGAGAAGAGGTTGATCTAATCCTTTGAGCCCAGAAGCAGCGCTGAGAAATAGAATGCCAGAGGCTTGATTCATCTTGAAACTCGTATTCGGGGTAGCAGTTCAACACCACAGATCTCAAGATCCTGGCATCAATTGAGACTTAATTTCACTAGTATCCCGCCATTTACAGGACCTTTGCCAATGGAGGAGAAAAAGGAGGCCTGAGGGCCTGGATCACTAAGGCCAAGCCGGATCCTGGAATCAGACCTCGTGTCAAGACAAAAGGGCTCTTGATGACTGGGATTGTTTCATCCACATAACAAGATTAACTCTGATGAGAATATTTTGCAATAACAAATTATGGGTTGGCGAGATCCGTTTACGTCCCCGCTTTGGCAAGGATCCGGAACTTGGACTACACTTGGAACAAGCTAAGCGAGGTAGAATCAATGGGATTCGCTGATTTGACAATTGCTGAACTGGCTGACGATTATCAATTGGATATCGAGACGATCATTGCCCTCTGCCATGAACAAGGGATCCCATTCCGGAATGAGCAGAGTTTGTTGTCTCTGGAGGATGCCAAGACGATTATTGGATTAGCGACGTCAGTCCCTCGGTCTTGAGTCGAGCTCGTTTGGTACCCTGCTGGTTCGGTATTCAAGGATTCAGTTTAGTATTCAAGGATCCAGCTGCATCCTCGGTCTAACCGCAGCTACTTCAGTTCCGTGAGAGTTAAGCTACCGCGGTCGAGAAACCCGAGATCATCAAGGGGTGCAAATCGCCAATGTTGTTGAAATTCACTGAGAAAATTCTGGCCTACTAATCCGTCAACTCCCATTAACTCAAGGGTGAGATTGTCTAGGACTACAGCATCAAGCTGGCTCACTTGATGGGATAGGATCCTGACCTGCTCTAGTTGAACTAGTTCGCTGGTGGTGATGCCACAAAATCCAATGACCTCTTCAGGCCGACCAGAGGAAAGACTGAGGGTCTCTTTGATACTGGTTGAAATAACCATAACCTCGGCCCCTGTGTCCAAGCCCAGCTTGAAGGGACCTTGATCATTGATGTATATCTCCGTGGTGATTAAGCCCAGTTCGGCCTTTAATGGGATTCCATTCGGGTCCAAACGAGTCGGTGGGAGTAGTTCAAGGGAAGGAACAGCAGGATTCAACACCACATCATAAGCGCTAAGAAAATCAATC
This sequence comes from uncultured bacterium, assembly GCA_964443615.1. Classification (GTDB taxonomy): domain Bacteria; phylum Cyanobacteriota; class Cyanobacteriia; order Thermostichales; family Thermostichaceae; genus CAYSWV01. The sequence goes on from CAYUEE010000004.1 coordinate 25,326, forward strand.
CCTAACGCTCCTGATTGCTGTGCTGGGATGAAGGCATTGGGTAAGCTTAGTCCCAGCAGATTGCTGACTTGAGAGGATCCGAGGGTAACCGAGGGGAGAGGATGCATGGCCGCAGTACCCTCGTCTGGACAGTCATCACCAACAGCTCCCATTGCAAGGAGAGTGCTGGGAATAGGTGTCTGTTGTAGGTTTAACTGATCAGCTAATTCACGAGCAATCACAGTGTTGGTGGCTCCAGTGTCTAGGAGAAAGGGTTCAGTCAAGGATCCTAGACTCACGGGTAGGGTAAAGAGGCGCGTATTCTCTATCGGCATTAGATTAAGGCGACTTTGACCTGTGCCCCTCCGGCGAGGAAGGCTGGTGCCCGTCGCTCTAAGTAGGGTTTTGAGACGATCTTCGATGTCAGGGCGGGGACGACCATCTGGAAATTGAGTGAGGACTTCAATGGTGCAAGTTTGGGAAATTTGCAGGAGTTGATCTGGTTCAGAGAGGGAAGAGGCTTGCTGAAGAACACAGGTTTGCAGCTGTTGTTGAATATCATCGAACGAGTCTGCCGTTAAATCCGATAGGGCTGATGCAGCAGCGGTAGCTAATGCTTCTAGCTGATCACGGTAAGCTTGCAGTTCGCGGCGCCGGTCGGGATCCAGCTGGATGAGTTGCTCCACAATGGCCAGGGCTTGATCCCAGTTCTGTGCCTTAACAGCTCGGTCTAACTGGTCGTACACATCAGCCGTCGACTGCGCCAGAATCCATGGAGCCCTCTCTTTCAAAGAGAATTGGCGTTCCAGTTGAAGTGTGTTGGCCGTCACGGGAAATTCAGCACACGCGAGTAACATCCCCAGGATGAGAGGTGTTGACATAAGCTGCCGTACCACGTGCTGAACCATCTTAACCTCCCGCTCCAAGAGCTTGGTGTCTACTAAAGCCGTAAGTTCTCAGTCTAGACCTATCCTAGACTATTCGGAGCTCTAGATTTGGAGCGACCTGTATAGGATGACAAAGTTAGATGATAAAGCCGATAACGAGATAGAACAGCACGGTGAGTCGTCATGCAGAAAGAGTTCCTCTATCTTGAAGAGTATCTACGGATGAGAGTGCATGATGCGCCACTACACTACATTGCTAATCCCGGCAATTGGGGCGATGCGCTGATCCGGTATGGTACGATCCGTTTCCTCCAAGAGCGGGGATTTACATTTCAAGAGATTCTGTGTGATGGACGCGAGTTGAACTTTTCTGCCCCTGAGGGATCCATCATGCTTTTCGGTGGGGGCGGAGGCTGGTGTCGACTATGGAAAAACACCCCCAAATTGGTAACAGCTTTAGCTCAACGCTTTAATGTGATTGTCTTGCCTTCCACGTATGAACACCCCTACTCGATTCCCAATACAGACTTTTTTTGCCGAGATCAGTTTGAGAGTGTGGTGCAGATGCCTCAGGCCCTGTTCTGTCACGATTTAGCGTTTTATATCGGATCCTTACAAGGGTCAACGGGGCAGGGGAATGGCTATTTTTTCAGAACAGATGCAGAAAGTGCGCAACGGATCCCGCTCCCCCCAACGAATATAGATATTAGCTTAAAAGGATCCCACCTGTCCCCTATTTACGATTTGGTAGATGCAGTTGATCAATGGGCTGTAGTTTATACGGATCGATTACATGTGGGCATTTTGGGATGTTTGTTGGGCAAGGAAGTTCATTTGTATCCAGGATCCTACTTTAAGAATCAAGCCGTTTATCGCTCCAGTTTAAAGCCCTACTTTAATCGAGTCCACTTTCATGAGTACGATGAAGAGTCGCCACTATTGATTTCAATGCCGTTGAGGACAGAGTTGAAGGGAACGAATAGGATCCCATGGCCCATACGAGTCATTAATCTGCAACGGCGGGCCGATCGGCGAGCGGCATTCCAGGCTTACCACGACACCCTGACGATCTCCTACACCTTTAAAGAGGCTGTGGATGGGCAAAGACTCGATCCTGCAGAACTACACACTAAAGGGGTGCTAGATCCCAAGTGTCAAACGTTCACGTTGGGGCAGCTAGGGTGTGCACTTTCCCATCGAGAGCTATGGATAGAGTGCATAACCTCTGGGCAGCCCCTGATAGTGGTAGAAGATGATGCAAGTGTCCATCCATCCTTAACTCACCAACTCCCTTCACTTCTTGCTCAATTGCCGCCAGCCTGGGACATTTTGCTACTCGGGTATAACCTTGATTCTGTCCTAGAAGTTGAGCCATTTCATGGGACTACAATGCGGACAGTCTTCGTGTCAACTCAGGATCCTTCAGAATCAGATTCACCACGATTTATCCTGGAGGCCTATCTCAAGAGTGAGCTGCAGCCTAGTATGCAACGTTTGCACCATGCCTTTGGGACCTGTGGGTATGTGGTATCACCACAGGGGGCTCAACAGTTATTGACTGGCTGTTTCCCTTTGACGAACCGCTCGGTGCCAATTGCTGCTTTAGGGAAGACATTGGCGTCTCAGGCCAATATTGATGTGTTGATGAATCGGCTGTACAAGGAGTTGCAAGCATTTGCTATCGTACCTCCTGTGATTGTGTCACCAAACGATAAATCCCAGTCCGACGTCTCGTTGGGTGGCTAATATCTCACTTGCTAATGTCTTACCTGCTAATGTCTCACCTGCTAATGTCTCACCTGCTAACGTCTCACCTGCTAACGTCTCAAAGGAACGCCGTCTCGTTAGGATAAAGCTTCACTGTGTTGGTCAGGATCCATGCTCAACTTTCGTGCTCAACCCCTAGGTGACATACCCGTTTCAATCCAGCTGCTCAACCAACTGAGCTTTGCGATTGCGTCTTCTCAATATCCGCCTGGATCTCGACTACCCAGTACACGGCAGTTAGCTATGCAAACTGGATTACACCGCAACACAATTAGTAAAGTGTATCGACAGTTGGAAGATATGGGATTGGTGGAAACACGTGCCGGATCCGGTATTTACGTCAGAGATTCATCATCAATCAATTCAGCCATTCAAGAGACTGTCCTGGCAAAGCAGACGGAGGCCTGTCAGTTGGTGGGACAAAGCTTAGATCGATTGCTGGAGGTTGGATGTAGCTTGGTGCAGGCCCAGGCCTTATTCAACGCTGAAATTGAATGGCGATTGCGGTGTCGAGCCCAAGTGTGGATTACAGTTCCTCGGACAGATTACGGTACAGGGCGACTGATGGTAGAGGAGTTGCAAAAAGCGCTCCTGATTCCGTTAGAGCTCGTTCCGATAGAAGAGCTGGAGTCAACGCTGACACAAACTCAGGCTCAATCCGCAACAGTGCTGACGATTCGGCATTTTCTTCGTCAGGTTGAAGCCGTGGCTGCCCCTTGGTCCCTACGGATTCTTCCTGTTGAGATCTATGACTATAGCCATGAAGTGAATTTACTCAAGACGTTGCCGACTCATACTTGTGTGGGACTAGTTAGCTTAAGTCTTCGGATCATTGAAGTGGCAACTGTCATTATTCACAGTATGAAGGGGGATGAGCTGCTTGTTATTTCAGCTGAAGCGACTGCCTTAGATGATGTGCGGCGTTTAGTACGGCGAGCAGATGTCATTATCTGTGATTCAGTCAGCCATGATACCCTCAAGGCGGTTGTGCGTGAGGCCAGAGCGGATCTCATCCGTATCCCTCAAATCGTGTGCGCCGAGAGCTACATTAGTCCCCAGTCTATTGAGGTACTGCGTCGTGAGCTAGGGATCCAGGAGTGCCAAGAACTCGCGGTCTAGCCTGTCTGGATGTCTGCCTGGGCTGTCTGGCCTACGCACCGAAGATAAATCCACCATCGTTATCAGCACCACCGCACACCCCGTCCTTCAACTCATCTTCCACCGCTCGACGGTATCTTTCAGTCCCTACTTCAACACCAATCACTCCTGCAGTTATCCCAGCTTCCACAATTTGGTCAGCCATCATGCGGCGGCGGCCTCGTGTTTTGACGCTATTGCATAGACGGATCCCAGAGGGAATCTCAAATTCAGCCAAATCTCCATAGAAAGCATACCTAGCTAAAGTTAGGGCCGAGACCTCTTGAGCTGCTACTGGCATCACCCAAGCCAGGCCACCTAGTGCCAAGAGTCCATAGTTCACTGCTGATAATAAGGTGCAAGATAAACGGGCCATGGTTAGGATCCTATGTGCAGTTCTAAACTACTTTATTAATCGTAAGAGATGGGTTTACTATCCAGTTTCGGCCGCAGATCCTAGATTACCTATCAAGTTGTAATAATGTTGGGAAGAAAGAGCTTGACGATGCCTGCAACCAAGGCTAGACCAAACCTCACCACGACGGATCGATTCATAAACTCTTGGGTGTCCAGACGCTTACCCACACCGCTAACTTCAGCTTCCAGAGCTCTAATGATCCTATCCAATCGCAACTGACCAATTTATGTCCACACTATTTTCCTGGACAGTCTCAAACTTGGCATCCACACGTTCAAACTTAGCCTCAACATTTTCATTCATCTTCTCAAGCTTGGCGTCTACATTCACCCGAGGCTACCAAATTTGGTATCCACATCTGCTCGAAGGGTTTCAAATTTAGTATCCCCATCTTTTCTTGTAGGAAGCTGAGATTAAATTTTAGCCTAACCCAAATAGGATCCTGAGCTGCTCCACCCCTACAGAGCCTTAGCCAATCTCGACTGAGCCAATGCTAATCCTGACTGAGCCAATGCTAGTTCTGTCTAGGCCAATGCTAATCCTATCTTGGCTGATGTCAATCCTGACGGATTCGATGTTGATTTTGAAAAACTGGGGTCAATGGCTGAAGAGCTTAAGTAGGAAGTGATGACTTCGATTGAGGATGAGTTATCCTCTTTGAATTGAAGTTAGGTGACTATTCCTCTAATAAATGGCTGTTCCTCTAAGAATTGGCCAGATGTGCAGTCAATCCTTCCGTTAACTCGTTGAGGTAAATGAGGACCATATCATCCCAAAGGATCTAGACTTCTACCTTTATCCTTTCGCCGATTTGAAATGGTTGATTCTCCCAAGACAGTCAGCAGAATCCGTCTTGACCCAATAGCCTGTTTTGGAACAACAAATCTTAACGGCGTATTCAATCCTCCTGCGTCCGCAAAATGCCCTCAGCCCCTTAAAGTGGGAGGGATTTGTGTCTTGGTTGATGATGGAGAATGTTACACCTTGCCAACACACGAACGCTGGGGTGGGTAGGGCAGTACAATCGTCACGAGTTAGTTACCCTGCAAGGAGTCTTCCATGCCGCCACGTCAGCTCATCCGTGGAACCCTAGCTGCCATCTTGGTTCTGCTGCTCATGTTTGGGGGCAGCCTCCTGTGGCTGGTAACCCAGAGCCCCTTGACCCTAGTGTGGCAACAGAATCCGATTCCCGCGCTAGTCCGCTTTATTCCAGACTCCAGTGCGGCAGCTTTTATTCTCGATGCTCCACTGACTCAAGTGCAATCGCTAGCCCAAGCGGTTACAGCCCCCCGCTATCGACGCGCGAATCGCCAAACGTGGCAGCGGATCCTATCAGAGCAAGGCCCAGGGCTGGTGGGGGATCTCCTCAAAACGGGCAATATAGACTTTCAGCGTGAGGTAGCTCCTTGGTTGGGCGATGCCGTTCTTTTGACCCTCACCCCGCTAGACGAGCTCAGCTCCGGTCCCATCCCTAGTAACTCTGGTGTCGAAACCTTTGAACGCAGAATCGAAAGCACGGTTGAGAGCACAACTGAACCCTCTTGGGGTACCCTAGCCGTTCTCTCTACCACAGATGTTGAAGCCTCAAATCTGTTTTTGAACTTGATATGGCAACACCAGAGCATGGCGGGCCTTCCCCTCAATATTGAAACTTACAAAGGGGTCCAAATCGTTTCAACCCTGTTCCAACACACCGGATCTCCTCTAGTGGGTGCCGCTGTTGGAGCTGATTACGTCATGCTTGCCACTCATCCTCAGTTGGTTAAAGAGGCTCTCGACACCTGGCAACTACCCCAACTAGCGCTCACCGGATCACCCCGCTATCAAACCATCATGGACTCCCTATCAACTGCCAAGTTGGGCTGGGTCTACCTCAACTTAGATCAACTGGATCCAGATGGTCTGCTGCAATCATTCGGACTCCGTTTAGGGTTAAACTTCAACGGCCTGACCCTAGATAGTGTAGCCCATTGGGGGGTGAAGCAGGATCCGTTGCCCCGTCCTCCCAAACCCTATCGCCGTGATTGGAACCGCCCCTTCTTTCAACGACTCCCGCACACCACGCTGGCAGTCCTTTCAGGACAACATCTGGCCACTGACCTACAGGCACTTCAACATAACCAACTAGCTGCTGGCTCAGCACTGACGGATCGGATCCTGCAAGCAGAAGCCGCCTCCGGTCTGGATTGGAACCAGGACCTATTCAGTTGGATGAACCATCGCTATGGCCTAGTTGTGCTGGAACCAGAGCAACCAGAGCCTGGATGCGCGGACGTGGACTGGTTGTTGGTAGCTAATGTGGATGAGCAGAGTGAAGTGGCCCAAACATCCCTGGATTTGAAAGCAACGGCTCACGGTTGGGATCTAATGCCAGTGGGTTTAAGCCAATCGAAGTGGGGCGAAGCAGTGGCTTGGATCCCCCCTGCGAGCACTCTTGAAGAACCAGAATCCGAAACGGCCCAACCTGAGCCATCTGACCTAGCGGCCCAATCCGTCAGGATTTATGGGCAACCAGGTCTCGACGATGAGCTATTAACTCAAATCGAGACTGAGGTTACTGAAGAGTCTGAAGGCGCCTCAGTGTTAGATCCGTACGTCAGTGCCTCTGTCTTTCATCTCACTTATCAAAGCCGGTTCTACATCAGTTCGTCTCTGGCAGCACTAGAACAGGTCCTATCCAATTCCTCAAAACAGACGTCTAAACAATGGCAGATGGCGCAGGCCAAACTCCCTAAGTCCAATCAAGGCTATCTCTTTGTCAACCTTGACCAAGGGATTCGTTGGCTCTCCACCCTCGATTCTCAAATGAGTCTAATGAAAACGATCAATGCCTTACAGGCTGAAGGTCTCAGTTGGCCACAGACACTGATGGTGACAACGACTGAACTGGACACCCAATCCGGGCTAGGTACCTATCAATCCAGTTCAATCCAGTTGGACTATGACTAAGCTGGAGATGACTAAGCTAAAGACGGCTGAGATGTCAGGACTGACTGCTTGAGCTGCTCGATGCCTCTCGAACCTGTCAAGCCATGAATTTGATGGGAGTCCAACGCTCTGATAGGGGTATAAAGCTCTGCTAGGACTACCTACAGGAATATCTGGTATTCCGTGAGTAGATTGGATCCGACCTGTATAATTAGTCCAGTTTCAGCATCAGGATCCTGTCGGGTCCTAGTCTAGCGTCTCGTCCGTGTCATCTGATCAGTATCGGCTGTAGAGAGGTGTAGGCTGGCTTGACATCCTGCATGAAACGGTGTGTCGTTGAGGTTGTTTCTGAGTTGTGCCATTACCTATGGAAGATACTAACGCGAGTCCCCAGCTGCTGTTAAAGCGCAATATCCCCATCAAAGTGATTGTAACCGAGACCTGGCGGACCGAGATGACGGAGCATTTGCAGCGACAGGTTCAGACCTTTGACAGTCAGATGCAACAGTTGGAGTTTCAGGGCAAGCGGGCGATTGCTGAAGTTGAAAAGCAAACCATTACGCCCACTAGTCCGCAAACAGCCCAGCAGATTGAGTCCATTAAGAGCCAGGTGAACGAACAGAAGATTAAACTGCTTGACCAGAAGAATAAGGTGCTCCAACAACTAAACCAAGTGAATGGATTAGAACTCAATCAAGAAGTTGTCCAAGGCAATGTGGAAAGCTTCTTCCGAGTGCAGCAGGGCGATAACCTGATTCAAAGGATGCAAGTTGAAATCTTGCTCGAAGATGGGATCATTAAAGAAATCCGAGGTAATCCCTAGTTCACCCTGTCTAATGCAGTTAGTACCCTGCTCAAGCCCTAGCGTTCCAGGACGCCCAGAGCAGGGATCCTATATCTTTGAGTGTTGTGCAGGGGATGGCCTCAGGCAATAACCCTGATGAACTGTGTTTGCTGATACTTGTTACAGTGATGCACAGAGACCTTAACGTTGAGTCTACCTATGCCTGAGTCCGCTTGGTTGGACTACGACTTTTTGGATGAGATCGAGCTGCCCCAATGGATCCTCTCACCCACAGAGCGTCGTCGTTTGAAAGCCACTCTTGTCCTACTGACTGTCTGGGGAATAGTATCCCTATTTCATCTTGTGCCTCAAACTCGATGGTTAGTGGTGGGGATGGCTAGCGTCATCCTAGTTCACTCCAGTCGGCTAGCGATTACTCGGTCTAGAGCTGCTCTATCGCCGCTGTCATCGGTTCAGGATCCCTCTCTATCTGATGCTGTGATGTCTGAGAGTACATTATCTGACAGTACTGACAATGCAACTCTTAGCCGGACAATGGCCACAGCCGATCGTGATCTGGAGACCCGTAATGAAGATAAATTAGGCACCGACTACCTAGAAGGCCTTTCGTCCGAGACAGATACCTCTTTTTGGCCCCAAGTCTCTATCTTAGTGCCCGCTAAGAACGAGGAAGCGGTTTTACCGACTCTCCTAGCCAGCCTAGCTCAACTAGACTACCCTGAAGATCTCTTAGAACTCTGGGTTATTGATGACGGTAGTACAGATCAAACTTATGACGTTTTAGCCAACCTGCTTGATCAGATTCCCCAGTTATCGATTTACCAACGTCCCCCCCATGCAGGAGGTGGTAAGTCTGGAGCCCTGAATGACGTGCTGCCTTTGACTCAAGGGGATGTTATTCTCGTCTGTGACGCTGATTCTCAAGTACCCAATCACTTTCTCCGTCAGTCGCTACCGAGCTTTCTTGAGCAGGAGAGTAAGACTAGTGTAGTCGGGGCTGTGCAAGTCCAGAAGGCGGTATCCAATGCTGGGACTAACCTGCTAACGGCCTGTCAAACCCTGGAGATGGCCCTAGATAGCTTTTGGCAGGATAAACGTAGCACCATTCATGGTATTGGTGAACTCCGAGGCAACGGCCAGCTCATCCGCCGCGACGTTTTAGAAAAATGTGGTGGGTGGAACGAGGGCACGGTGACTGACGATTTAGATCTCACCCTGAAACTGCATCTAGCTGGTGTTGATGTTGTGTTTCTGCCTCACGTCTATATCTGGGAACAGGGCGTCACCCAATGGAGCCGACTTTGGCATCAACGGAGTCGATGGGCGGAAGGAGGCTATCAGCGGTATCTCGATTACTGGCCAGGGATCCTTAGGGGGGGACTGAGCCCGATTAAAACCATTGATTTGCTCGTATTCTTCTGCAGTCAGTATCTTATGCCCATTGCGCTGATTCCTGATTTGATTTGGACTTTAACGTACTCGCATCAGTCGGCACTATGGCCATTGGCTCTTGTCGTGGCCAGCATGTCATTACTGGGTCTAATTAAAGGACTTTTTCAGCTGAAAGGGCTACGGCATCTCACGCTGCTGTTGAAAGCCATTCAAGGGCTAGTTTACATGATGCACTGGATCCCAGTCATGATTTTGACTACAGCGCGGATGTGTGTGCAACCAAAACGCTTGAAATGGGTCAAGACGCAACACAACTAGTGATGTTGAAGACCTGTCGACTATCGTGATGATGCCGTGATGCAACTTAAACGTGTTGACCAGATCCTATCCAGTTACGGCTATTGCAGCCGCCGTGAAGCCCCTCGTTGGATCCGACGGCGGCGTGTTCAAACCCGAGAGGGTGAACTCATTACATCCCCCAGTCAGAAGCAGGATCCGCATAACTTACTCATTGATAATGAACCAATTGAGGGACCGGATGGGATCCTTGTAATGGTCCACAAGCCCTTGGGCGTAGTCTGCTCTCATGCACCTCGTGAGGGGTTGACTATCTTTGATCTGCTGCCTCAACAGTGGATGATGCGAAAGCCGAAACCTAGTAGTGTGGGCCGATTAGATAAAGAGACCACCGGGTTAGTTCTGGTGACTGACAACGGATCCTTAATTCATCAGTGGACATCCCCTCGTCATAAGGTCCCGAAAGTTTACAGAGTGGACGTGGACAAACGGTTGGATCCGAACTTAACTGACATGTTTGCAGCTGGTACTCTGCAACTAAAGGGAGAAGATAAACCGTGTCTTTCGGCTGAACTGGTGATTGAGTCAGATCAACGTGCATCTCTAACCCTGTATGAGGGTCGATTCCATCAAGTTAGACGCATGTTTCATGCTGTCGGTTACGAGGTGACTGCTTTGCACCGTTCGCAGTTTGGATCCTATGGACTGGGTTCCCTCGCGGTTGGAGAGTTTTGTGTGTTGCCTATGCCAGAGTAAACGCTTGAGTCATGCGAAAAGCAGAATTTTGGGTCGTAGGACTTTACGGATCCACTATTGGAGCCTGGTGTTGGAGCCCGCGCTAGAGAGGAGCCTAGCGAAAAGCTTAAATATGTTTGATGAGAGGCTACTGAGTGGAAAGACTGCCTGTAAGGTAACTGAATAACCTAGTAGCTCAGTCCCTACATTCAGATGGGTTGGCCGGCCAATTCTTAAGACTTTCGTAAGCAAATTGAGTTTATCCGCTATGATTTCTCCCTTTGCTCGATCTGAGATTTGGAGTAAGCTCTACTAGCTATTAGCGGTTAATGGTAACCAACCTGAAGTCCCTAGCTCTTGTGCCTTAATCTAGTTGAGTATCCCTGCTAGTTGAATGTCCCTGCTAGCTGAGTGTCCTTACTGGTTGAATGTCCTTGAGTCGATGTAATGCATCAGGTTGGGACAGCCAGAGAGCCGATAACCTGACGTCACCAATCGTAATCACCATGAAGCTATTTGTTCCCAAAGAAACGGATGCTCGCGAAACACGGGTGGCTCTGATCCCTGAGCAAGCTAAGAAATTGGTGGGGATGGGGCTATCGGTTGAAATCGAAACCGGATCCGGAGAGAAAGGTCAGTTCTCCAATGCTGAGTATGAAGGAGTCGGAGCCACCATCGTTGACAGCCGCCAGCAAGCTTTATCTGAGGCAGATATCGTCCTCCGTGTGCGCAAACCAGATCCTGAAGAGGTCACGTCGCTTAAGCCTGGTTGTTTACACGTGAGCTTTTTGGATCCATTCAATCAAAAGGATCTCGTAAAGCTATTTGCCGCAGCGAAAGTCAATGCTATCAGCATTGAAATGGTCCCAAGAACTACCCTGGCCCAGAAAATGGATGCTTTGAGTTCACAAGCTAACATTGCTGGATATTATGCGGTGGTCATGGCCGCTAGTCGATTACCTCAAGTGTTACCTCTCATGATGACAGCGGCTGGAACTCTGGCCCCGGCCCGATTCTTTATCATTGGCGTGGGAGTGGCTGGGCTACAGGCCATTGCAACTGCCAAACGGTTAGGGGGTCGCGTCGAAGCCTTTGACACACGCCCCGTGGTGGAGGAACAAGTGAAATCATTGGGAGCTAAGTTTGTCAAAATTGACCTGGGGGAAACGGGACAAACCTCTCAAGGCTATGCCAAGCAACTTACGCCTGACCAAATTAAAAAACAGCAAGATGGTATGGCTAAAGTGTGTTCCCAGAGTGATGTGGTGATTACAACGGCTAAACTCTTCGGTCGTCCTGCACCGACTCTAGTGACGACAGCAATGGTGGAGCGAATGAAGCCCGGATCCGTGGTAGTTGATTTGGCTGCAGAAACCGGGGGTAATGTTGAAGGTACGGTTATGGATCAAGAGGTGGTCACCCCCAACGGCGTTAAAATCATCGGCTACAGCAACTTAGAGGCTTTCGTGCCTGCGCATGCTAGCCAGATGTATGCGTCCAATTTAGTGAACTTGGTTGATTTTTTCTGGGATAAAGAGGCCCAAATCTTCAACTATGAGCTAGAGAATGAAATTCTGAAAGGTTGTCTGCTGACCCATAATGGCAAGGTTGTTCATGAGCGCTTTCAAGACTTAAATTGAGTGGCTTGTCTGAGCTGCTGTCTAAGGACAAATGAGTTGAAAGAAGTCAACTCAGTGCTCTCTGTCCGTTCAACTCAGTAACCTCTCGACCAGGATCCGACTGTCATGGACTTGGAGCCTGATAAGTTACCCAGTGTTGTTTCAACGTTAATTACCCTTCAAAACTATGAGCCTGATACTTCTCGTTTTCATTTTTACCCTAGCAGCCTTCCTTGGCTTTGAGCTGATAAAAAAGGTACCTTCTCAGTTGCATACCCCTCTTATGTCAGGATCAAACGCCATTAGTGGCATTACGATTGTTGGTGCTTTGTTGGCGGCAGGCTCGGATCCAGACAATCCAGTGGCAACGATTTTAGGGATCCTGGCTGTCGTTTTAGCCACCATCAATGTGGTAGGCGGCTATCTAGTGACTGAGCGGATGTTGGGCATGTTTCACCAGAAAGGAGCGAAAGAATGACAGCAGACATGTGGGTGCAATCCACCTATGTAATTTCAGCGATCCTGTTTATCTTCGGGATCCGGCTACTGCGATCGGCGGGGACAGCTCGACGGGGTAACATCCTGTCAGCGGTGGGGATGGCGATGGCGATGGTGGTAACTCTTCTAGATAACCACATCATTTCTTACCCTGGCTTGGCTGTAGGTGTATTAGTTGGCACGGCAGTTGGGGCTGTTGCGGCCCAGCGTGTGGCGATGACAGCCATGCCTGAGATGGTGGCTTTATTTAACGGGTTTGGTGGTCTAGCCAGTTTGTTAGTGGGTTGGGCTGAGTTTGATAAAGTCTATCGGATGGGGTGGGATGCTTATCTGGTCGAAACAGGATCCAGTCAAGTCTTCATCAGTGTGGTGGTGATCCTGACGATCCTAATTGGTGCGATTACCTTTACGGGCAGCGCTCTAGCCTACGGTAAGCTCTCTGGAACCTTGAATGGTCGTCCAACTGTGTTTGTGGGACAAAAGGCGATTAATGCTCTGGTTGCTGCGTTGATCATCGGTGGTGGTACTTGGTTCACTTTAGTGCCTGAGTCCGTGTCAACCTATCCTGTTCTGATCGGGGTAGTGGTGCTGTCTTTAGGGTTAGGGATCCTGGGTGTTCTGCCCATCGGCGGTGGTGATATGCCGGTTGTTATCTCATTACTCAATAGCTTTTCTGGATTGGCGGCATCTGCAGCTGGTTTTGTTATCAATAATACGGTGTTGGTGGTCGCAGGATGTTTGGTTGGCGCTAGTGGTTTGATCCTGACTGTCATCATGTGCAAGGCCATGAATCGGTCCCTCACTAGTGTCCTGTTTGGGAGCTTTGGAGCTGCCTCTAAGTCAGGCGGGACCGGTGTGGCTGGTGAAATGAAGGCCTCCTCTCCTGAAGATGCGTTCTATGTTCTTGAAGCGGCCCGGAATGTTGTGATTGTGCCTGGGTATGGTATGGCCGTGGCTCAAGCGCAGCATATTGTCAAAGAACTAGGCCAACAATTAGAGAGCAATGGGGCCGAAGTTCGTTACGTGATTCACCCTGTGGCAGGTCGGATGCCGGGTCACATGAATGTTCTACTGGCTGAGGCAGATGTTCCCTACGAGCAGTTGGTGGAAATGGATGATGTGAATCCTACGATGGACATGGTGGATGTTGCGATTATTATTGGTGCTAACGATGTGGTGAATCCGTCCGCAATGGAGGATGAAGGGAGTCCCATCTACGGGATGCCTATTATTGAAGCGCATCGGGCGAAGACAGTCTTTGCATTGAAGCGAGGCCGAGGATCTGGGTTCTCTGGTTTAGAAAACCCGCTGTTCTTTCATGACCGCACCAAGATGCTGTTTGGCGACGCGAAATCCACCGTCAGCACACTTGTAGCAGAGTTCAAAAGTTCAGATAACTAATTGCAAAACGGATCCTTGGACGCGAAGATTCGCGACAGGACAGGTAGCAGGGCGGGTGAAAGGCTCGCTCTCTACCTGTCTCCAAATAAACTTATGTAACTAGTTGCCCGTTGCTGATTCTGATATCAAACTGAGTCCTATGACTATCGATCTAAAAATTGAACGAGCTCGACTAAGTGGGCATGAGGGGCTCTGGAGTATAGCTATTAACAAAGGGGATATCACAGAACTAGTGCCTACTCCTCTTGCTACGCCTGCTCACACCATCCTCAACGCTGATTGAGCCTTGCTGATTCCTAGTTTTGTCGACGGCCATCTCCATTTGGATAAAGCCCTTTTACTTGAGCAATATCCAGCTCAACAGGGTACCTTTCAAGAAGCTTTGGAGGCGACATTTAACCTCAAGCGCGACTTCACCACCGCAGATATTTGTAACCGAGCCCGCCAAGTCATTGAAAATGAAATTGCTTTCGGGACAACTATAACTCGGAGCCATGTCGAAGTGGATCCTAATTTAAAATTGACCTCAATGTCTGCTTTACTTTCATTAAAAGAGGAGTATGCATGAGGTGTGACGCTTCAGCTAGCCGTATTTGCCCAGGAAGGGATTACCAATCAACCTGGTACTGAGAATTTACTCCGCGATGCTCTGGCAATGGGGGGTGATGTGATTGGCTCTGCACCCTATGTTGACCCCAGCCCTGAACGGAATCTTAGCATCATCTTTGATTTGGCAGAAGAATTCAATTGTGATGTGGATTTTCATCTGGATTTTCTGGATAACCAGGATCCGTTGCTATTCCCTTTGGTTGCGGCAGAAACTATCAAGCGTGGCTGGCAAGGACGGGTTTGCCTAGGTCATATGACCCGTTTAGCTGGGTTACCCCCTGATGAGTTAGCTAAAGCCGCGGCTTTACTTAAAGAAGCAGACATTTCAGTCTTGGCATTGCCAGCCTCAGATTTGTACATTATGGCTCGACATGATCGCTACAATGTACGGCGGGGGGTTGCTCCCATTCATCACTTATCGAACTTGGGTGTCACCACCGGCATCGCCACCAACAATGTTCAAAATCTCTTCACCCCGTTTGGAGATGGGGACATCCTCAAAATAGGGACTTTAATTGCCCAAACCCTTCAACTAGGGACTGCACTCAGCCATCAGCTGTGTTTAGACATGGCTACCTCTCAGGTTGCTAAGGCAATTGGAATTCACAACCATACCTTGGCTGTCGGCCAACCGGCTGATTTAGTGCTCTTGGCTGCGCACTCTCCATCAGAGGCTGTTGCGACCGCTCCAGTATCTCGAACAACCCTTAAAAAAGGTAAGATCGTATCCCAAACTCAGCTACAGCGAACATTTACGAGATCTACGTAATACCTGCTTGCACGACCGCAGTAGGGTTCCCACAAGTAGACTGTGATGCAAAATGGGTTGCTGTGATCAGCAGAAATAACTCTTGCACAAGGTTAAGAATATGTTATCTTAGTGTGTCCAACAGGTAAAGTGTGTCCAACAGGTAAAGTGTGTCCAACAGGTAAAGTCGGGCCGGTGACCTATACAGTGCCCGCTACCAGGTATCCGCTACTTTGCCTTAACTATTCACCTCTGCGAGGAACCCTCATCGACAAAATGACAATTCAAGTGATCATTGATACTATCTTTCAGACACGCTGTCTTACCTCTGACCAACAGAGTCAAATCAATAGCTGTTTGATGTCGGGACAAGCCACCGAATCTGAGCTTACTGCCATTGATCGTTTGAATAGCGCTCTGCTAGAAGGATCCATTCATCTTATCGATCCTTCAGATCAACCTGGATCCGATGCTGCCTAGCGCTTATTGGGGTCAGTAATGGCCTGGATCCTGACTTGTCTTTCAAAATTGAGGTGCTCTTTTGCCTTGTGATCCCTTTTGCCTTGTGATCCTTAGTATCCCATGGCTGGGGAGCATATAGCTGGGGATCCTATAGCTGGTGTAACCTAAGGCTGAACCCTCTCTCCTGGACTAACGCGCTGAGTGCTTGAAGTTGAAGCTCCTAAGGTAAATCTTAAAGCGATGGGGTTGTCAGAATGTTCAACTTGATGAGCACAACAATCCCAACTGTGTAAGCCGTTGACGATAGAAGCCCTAGAGCGAACTGTTTTTTCCAATCTCTTGGACTGTCCTCCTGACGGATTAGATCAGATGCTCCGACTTGCATCATAATCATCCCAGCCACATTAGAGAGCCAATAGCCAGCCACCGTAAAGGGCAGAAACCAGTCCTCAGAAACCAGACTAAACACATAACCAAATCCATAAGCAATCGGAAAGTTGAAGAATAAGTCATTCCACCAAGAGAGAGGGGAGAGCATGTACCCAATGACGATAACGGCACCACTCCGTAACTTTACGAGCATGGCAGCTCATAACTCCATTTGATAATCATCAGCCTTTCAATCCTAGTCTGTTCTATCCTCTCTCTCCGACCATTTTGAGCAACACCCTCAGAAACAGACCAAGATCCGATATGCTTGATAACTGGGCATTTGTGGTGATTTCTTCAATCGTGGCCGACACTCCTAATCCAGCACATACTTCCGTCGAGATATTCGCAACCCGCCACGGATCCGTAAGGTTACTAACTCCTTTGGATTCGCTGGCCACTTATTTGGACGCCCACCAAACCTGGATGCACCGGACGATGCAACCCCTCAAGGTCCAGTACCTATCTGACACTGACTACCGGCTGGAATTTTTTCGGATGAGTGGTTTAGGCTTCACGCTAGAGCCATGCTTTGGTATTCGTGTGTGGTCAGAAGGACAGACTATTCATAAAATTCGCTCTATTCGTCTGCCATCTGATGAAGGACTGCCCTACCACGTTGATTGTGAAGCCTCCTTCACCCTAGAACCCTGTGATCCTCCAGATAGTCCGGATCCGGAGCATACGTTTGTGCATTGGGCTCTGAATCTTCACATCACCTTAGAACTGCCCCCATTTCTGCAAGTGTTTCCTTACAGCCTAGTCAAGCAAGTTGGCGTAAACGTTGTGAATCAGGTCACTAAAACGCTAACCGATCGGCTAACTCGCAACGTTTGTCTAGATTACTACAGCACTGTTGGTCTTGACGAGCGAGATTACGAGGTAGTTAAAGCTAGCTCAATTCGAAATGAGCCATTCTCCCTGGATGGGTTTGAGGAAAACTAGTCGCGCTGGACCATACTGGCCACTCGATCTATCCGCTTGGTTTACTCACTCGGTCTACTTCAAACCACAGCAGCAATGAGGCGTATGAGTAGACGAACTCGGTCAGGCCGTAGGTACATGATATTAGGTCGCTGAGGGTTTGTGGATATCTAGGCAAGGTAGGGATGCTGTATCAAGCTTGTGCTGAGCTGTCTACAAGTGCTGCTATTTCGCAAATGTCGCAATTTGTCAATTCTTGATCTAGCACACTTTTGCTAAGGAGCTGTTGGGGTAACTCAGCCCAGTCCAGAAGCATCTGTCAATCTCTGGTAAAATTTGGGTGCTTCCACACTTAGTTCGGAAACGGACAAGCGGAGTTTCCCAGGATCCGGATGCTGACAGGCAGAGTTGGGGCCACTATTACAGATGGTGCTTCTGGAAGGCCAAGCCAACTGTATCTGAAGTGACTACAATACTCGGCGGACGTAATACTTAAGATGAGGGGCCACTTGTGCGAATTGCTGTTGATGCTATGGGCGGTGACTATGCCCCTGAAGAAATTGTTAAGGGTGCTTTGCAGGCCCGTGAGCAACTTGGGGTAGATATTGCGCTGGTGGGCCGCCCTGAAGCGATTCAACCGTTTTTGCCGGAAACGACAGCGGGTATCGAGGTTATCCCTGCTGAGGACGATATTGGCATGGACGAAGAGCCCCTCAGCGCGCTCAAACGCAAGCCGAAAGCCTCTATTCGGGTGTGCATGGAGCAGGTGCGTCATAACCATTGTGAGGCTGTGGTGGCAGCGGGTAATACCGGGGCAGCGATGGCGGCAGCCTTGTTGGGACTAGGCCGGCTTCCGGGGATTGACCGGCCAGCAATTGGGGCTCTACTACCGACCGCTAAAGATAGGCCGGTTGTGTTGTTAGATGTGGGAGCTAATGTTGATTGTCGCCCTAAGTTTCTGGAACAGTTTGCCTTGATGGGATCCATCTATTGTCAATACGTCATGGGTATTCCAGAACCACGGGTAGGGCTCCTCAATATCGGAGAAGAACCGACTAAGGGAAATGAGCTTGCCGTTAATACGTATCAGCGCCTTGAGCAGCTATCTCTGATTAATTTTGTTGGGAATGCTGAAGGACGGGATGTTTTGTCAGGTCACTTTGATGTTGTGGTCTGTGATGGATTTGTGGGGAATACGTTGCTCAAGTTTGCTGAGAGTGTGGGTCATGCTATCACTCACATCATGCGCGAGGAATTGACGCAAGGATGGTGGGGCAAGCTAGGGTGTTTGATCTTGAAACCTAATTTTCGTCGATTTAAGCGGCGCGTAGACTATGTGGAATATGGTGGGGGCTTATTGCTAGGGGTGGCAGGGGTCTGCGTGATTACCCACGGTAGTTCCAAGCAGGCGATGGTGTTCCATGCCATTCGTTCAGCGAAAGAGGCGGTTGAGCAAGAGATCTTATCTCGAATCAAGGCTGAAATTAGTCAGGCCAAATTGGATAAGACAAAGGTGGAGGCAAAGCAGCCACCGGATCCTGTCGTCAACCCTGTAGTAGCCCAAGACGTATCTGCCGATCTTACGGGTGAGCGGCCCGAACGAATCAGTGAAAAAGCAATAGAGAATGGCTTTTCCCGTGATGAGCACCTCTCACTGCCTCCCATGGATGCCCTTGAGGGTCCTCAACCTTGCTGATATTAAGTCAGTTTGTTGATCCTTGCCATTGATAAGGGGCGCTCATTAGTTGTGGCTTCACGGATCCCAGTTGTCTCCGACCTGGATTCTGGGATGGCTCCGTTATTGATGAACCCCATGAGACTCAGTAGACTATATGAGCTTCTGGGATAGGAGCTTGATTGTTTCAGAGGAGTGCTCTGATAGGCGAGCGAATCATGACTCAACCGGATCCTAATGCTATACGGGTTACCTTTCTAGGGACCAGTTCAGGGGTGCCGACACGGTATCGCAATGTATCGGGGGTCGCACTACAGTTACCTCAACGCCCTGAGATCTGGCTCTTCGACTGTGGTGAAGGGACCCAACATCAATTGATTCGGCATGATGATCTCAAATCGAGTCAAATTCGACGGATCTTTATTACGCACATGCACGGTGACCATATCTATGGGTTGCCAGGGTTGCTCGCCAGTTGTGGGATGAGCAATCCACCTGATCGCATTGATATCTATGGCCCTCCAGAGTTGGATGATTATTTGAAGTGGGTATTGCGTTACAGTGAAACTCGGTTGCAGTACCCAGTTGATGTACATCCGATTCAGACAGGGTTAGTGTTTCAAGATGCGGACTACTCAGTCTATTCGGCCCCTTTGGAGCACAGGATCCCAGCTCATGGCTATCGCGTTGTTGAACATGACCGACCAGGTACCTTCAATGTAGAGAAAGCGAAGGCAGATGGTATTCCTTCAGGACCTGTGTATGGTCAATTGAAAGCAGGCAAGACCGTGACCTTAGAGGATGGCCGAGTGCTTGACGGATCCGACTATGTAGCACCGCCTGTTCCTGGACGCAAAGTAGCTTATTGCACTGACACAATTTACTGTGAAAATGCTGTCGATCTAGCACGGGCCGCCGATTTAGTGATTCATGAAGCGACTTATGCTGAGGTGGATGTGTTGTTAGCCAAACGGAGTAAACATTCCACAGCCATGATGGCAGCTCAGGTTGCAGCCAAGGCTAAAGCCCACACCTTGATGTTGACCCATTTCAGCCCTCGTTACGGCAAAGAGGCTCAGATTTCGCTTGAAGATTTGCAGTCAGAAGCTCAGTCCATCTTTCCGAACACACTGATTGCCCGTGATCGGATGACTCATGAAGTGCCTCGTCGAGAGGTTAAAGAGCTTATTCAAACTCGTTGAACTAATGAATTTAAGGATCCGTGACTCTTCATCTTCAATAGTACGATAGTGAATACCACTATTCAATCCCAAATGAATGAACTAAGGTCTAGTTGGTAGATCTGACAGTCTAGTTGGTAGATCTGACAGTCTAGTTGGTAGATCTGACAGTCTAGTTGGTAG
>CAYUEE010000004.1:45499-78750 GCA_964443615.1 uncultured bacterium
ATCTGAAGAAACCATTGCGGCCACCGGAGAGAGATTTATATAACTGAAGGGATAACAAAGTAGCCCAGAAACCAGAGCCAAAGTTTAACTCCATCTCAGTTCAACTGGCATATCGGAGCCAGCTTGAACCAAGACTCGATTATAATTGCGGCGACGGTTCACCCGTAATCGATGGTGGCGATTATGCCTTGCTCTCCGCAGTTAATGTATATGTCGCTACTCAACGGAGCAGGATCCTTATGGGACAAGACTTATGATTGAGGAGATGTGTGTAGTTTCTGGGTTAACACCTCATCGACGGACAGATGAATCCCATCCGACCTCGGCCACCGCCGATCAGGATTGGGCTGACCTAGAAGCTGTATCCTGGTCCCTCCTTACAGACGAACAGCAGGCCGTCATCGATATCGATCTAGAGTCCCTAGCCACCCTCCGAGATGAAGCGGCCGCCCAGGATCCTGTTCTGGCTCGGGAGCTTTCCCAACTCATTGCCACCTACCAGTTCGACCGGATCCAAGCGCTCTGTGAGGACTTATAGTGGAAAATACTATATTGCCCCCTAGTAGCCTGGATCCTCAGACAGACCATCGTGAGGGGACTTGGATCCGAGAGATCCGAAAGCCTGGAAAATTACCGTTGAGCTCTGGACTGAAAGCCTCTCACCACACCTCAACCCCAAAATGGTAGAGATTTAAGACTTGTTTATGGTAAGTTCTACTATAATCGGACTGAGCCGAGGAGGAACCCCTAGTGTTGTCATCTGATCTAAGTCTGCAACCTGAAGACTATAGTCTCTTAACTGATCTCTACCAACTCACCATGACGGCCTGCTATGTGGGAGAACAGGTGGAGGCACAACCTGCTGCTTTTGAACTATTTGTGCGGCGGCTACCACCCGACTATGGGTATCTCGTGGCTATGGGCCTAACGCAGGCAATTGAATATCTCCAAAATCTGCGATTCACCTCTGAGCATATTGAACAATTGCAAGCCAGCGGTATTTTTGAAGATGCCCCCGCTCGTTTCTGGCAGTTGCTAGAAACCTGTCGGTTTACGGGGGACCTGTGGGCTGTTCCAGAAGGGACGATAATCTTTGCTCATGAGCCGCTGCTACGCATTGAAGCGCCTCTGTGGCAAGCCCAGCTTGTTGAAACCTACCTGCTAGCGACATTGAATTATCAGACTCTGATTGCCACCAAGTCGGCCCGAATGCGAGATGCTGCTGGACCAGATGCCGTTCTCCTGGAATTTGGCACGCGGCGTGCCTTTGGACCTCATGCAGGGATGTGGGCAGCGCGGGCAGCCTTAGCTGCTGGATTCAATGCAACCTCTAATGTTCTGGCAGCATTAAAACTGAACCGGAAACCGGCAGGCACGATGGCTCACTCACTAGTGATGGCCTTGGCAGCCCTGTCAGGGGATGAACCGCATGCGTTCCAATCTTTCCAGCGCTACTTCCCGCAATCGGCTCTATTGATCGATACGTACGATCCCATCCAAGGCGCTCGAACAGCAGCGGAACTGATGCAATCGGGGACTCCGGCTAGCAATGGGAAAGGGGAACTGGGCGGTGTCCGCATTGATTCAGGTGACTTAGACCAACTCTCGCGGGAAGTAAATCAGATTCTGCCCCAAGGGTCCCCAATTTTTGTCAGTGGTGATCTAGATGAGTATGAGATCCATCGTCTCCGTCAAGCGGGTGCTCCCATTGCAGGATATGGGGTAGGCACTCGGTTGGTGACAGGTGGTGCTGTCAATGGGGTCTATAAGCTTGTGGAAATCAATGGGATCCCAGTCGCCAAAGCCTCTATGTCCAAAGCCACTATCCCCGGACGGAAACAGGTCTACCGCACAGGAATTAAGGACTACCTCGCCAGCGCCGCTGAGTCGCCCATCCCCAATAGCCAACCGCTTCTGCACAAGGTGATGGAAAAAGGGGCATTGCTTAATCCACTCCCTAATCTGGACAGTATCGCCGCTACCTGCCAGCACTCCTTATCCCAACTGCCTCTAGCAGTCCGTCAACTGCAACATCCAGACCTCTGGCCTGTAACTCTTACCCAGCCGTTATCAGAGGTTAAGCAACAGGTCGAATCTCGCAAAGATCCAGCCCCAGTAATCTAGATCCATTCTTGATCTAGAGCCATTTTAATGTGAGGCTGAAACCCTGGAAAACAGGATCTCAGCGAAGCACCGCAGAAGCCTCGATGGTGGTCTCACGCCATCACAGTTCACCAGGATCCATTGCCACACCTAGCTTTTCAAGGGCCAAGTGTGCATCATCGACAACACCGAGATCAGCATCTTCACAGGCTCGATGTAATGTAAGTAACACTATTTCTTTTAGCTCCCGGTCTGTCAACGATTCTCCCACCTTGCCCAAGGCCCAAGCACAATTACTTCGCACTGCCGCCACTGGATCCTGACACACTGCCTGACCTAGAGCGGTCACCACATCTCGTGTAATCGCCGGATCCAGATTAAATCGGGTCACTTGCCCCAAAGCACTAGCGGCCCACAGTCGCACCGCCGTGATGTCGTCAACCAATGTATGCATCAATAAAGGCAGACTGCGAGGATCCTGGGCATTCCCCAGAGCCCAGACAACCCCTTTGCGGACATAGCCATTCCAGTCCATCCGTAGAGCTTCGAGCAATCTATCGACAAGAGTGGCATCAACATTTCGTCCTAGGGCATAAGCCGCACTCACTCGCACTAGTGGACACGGATCCTGGAGGAGATCGACTAATCGCTCCCGTGCCCGCACCTCTTCGATGTCACAGAAAATCCGAGCCGCTTGCATCCGCAAATTAGGATCCGGGTGATACAACTGCTCTAACATCGCGTCTACATCAACCGGCGCAGGAGACACGAAAGTCAGTTCATCCAAGGGCTCAAGTGGTGTAAAGGCGTCATCCACCATAATTGTTGACTCTAGCAGGCTGCCATCCCCAACTGTATCTTGAAAAGGGAGTAGTCAAGTTTGCGGCCTGGATCCATTGCAATCTCGCTATCTTGGGGTTATGCTTACGTTGCCTCAGTAAATAACACTACCAGTAGGGTTGAAAGCGTTCTGTGTAGGGATTCTCAGCTCTTCATGGTGACCCATTGAGGCCAATTGATGAGGATCCGTGGCATTTGCTCCGTGGCGGTCTTGATCTATGCCACTCCCACGCTCTGGCAGTCTAGGTGAGCCCGAAGTGTGGAGTCAGGAAGGTTTGTCTGGCTTCTCCAGCGAATGGCCATAGATTAGGTCATGCCTCTAAGTGTCTGTAGATCACGAGTGTCTGTAGATCATGAGTGGCCATAGATTGTGGATAATCATGGATAAATCACAGGCGATTATCGATTGTGAGATCATCGTGAGATTCCATCAGAGGCTACGAGAATTAACAGGAGATCTATAGCGCCACTGGGCATCAGGGCTAATACTGGCCTCGTAGGTAATGAAGGACGATGTTTTAAAGAGCGAGGACTCAATGACCAGAGTAGATGTGAACGGAACCCAGCGCCCCCGCCTTCCCCATCCCGCCCACCAAACTGCTCGCGCGTCTCGATCGATGTCTCATCCCCCCCGTGTCTCCCCTGCTCTCTACCAGAAAATGGCCAGCGAACTCGAGCAAGCTAATCATCAAATGGCACTGCTCCTCGCCGAAAAGCAGCACCTTGAAGCCAGAAATCAGCGACTGCAATATGAAGTTAATCAAGTTCGTCAAGAGCTTGAGAGCACGATGACCCAGGGGCTGTCCAAACTCTCCCGGCTAGTGGATCCGGTTCAATCTACACCGGCATCCCCTAGGATCTCTCAACAGCCCCCTCAGCCCCTTAATTCAGCTCCAACAGCGCAATCCTCGGCCTCACTCTCTGAGAAAGGATCCAGTGGACCCTACACCTTTCTAGAACGGCTGAAGCAGCGGAAAGCAGATGTTTCGTCAGTTGCACCGCCTGTATCTCAATCTAGCCCACCCACTCCACCAGTAGTCGATGAGGAGGCTACCGAGATCTATAACTATGGCTCATCCTCTGATGCTTCTAGCTACGGATCCCTAACTGCCTTCGATGACCCGTCTTTCTTTGATGATGAGGATGACTACACTGAACCTATGATGTCTGAATCCACTCTGGAATCAGGTCAGGGTGAATCTTTAACTAAGCCTCGTCGCCGCTCTCGGTCTCAACGTCGCGGTTCTCGGCCTGTTTACACGGATAGTCGAGGTGACATGGGAGCGGATTCTGATCTGTTGGAGGACCTCAGTCTCGATACCCAGGACTCGGATTACAGCGGCAGCCTTTATCAACGAGCCAAGGAACGGGAATCCTCATCTGAGCAGCCGCTCTGGGTTTGGCTCATTGCCGCCCTTCTCCTCATAGTGGCGTCTTTTGGGGCAGGCTTCCTAGTTGTACAGCCCTGGCTACGCAGTAATACACCAGCTGAAACAGCTCAGTAATTGAGGGTGATGTGTTATGTCTATGACGCTTACTCAAGGATCCGTCTGTCTCAGGTTCATCTGATTTAGTCAGGATCCTCTCAATTGGGACTGTGGTTATTTATTGCGACTGTGGTTATTTCCTGTTGGTAAAGTGTAGGGATCTCCCTCTAATCCTGAGACGGATCCGGCTTGGGTAGCTGGGCCATAGAGAGACGCTCACGAAATAGCCAGCGGTAAACTGGGTGGGTAGAGTTGAATTGACCAATACGCTGCACCCAACGCTCAAGTAATTCTTTCTCGGCTGGAAGGGGCCCGACAACTTCCAATCGACTCTGGGATAGCAGGATAAACGTACTGACGGCTACACACGCCAAGAATCCTAGACTGGCAATCGTTGGCTTGTAAAACAGCGTGTAGCGGATGGCAGCCCAGGTAAAGTAGTCCAGCAGGCGACCAATCTCGACTCGCAACATCCACAAACACGGGATCCCCAGCGCTAGCCAAGTTAAGGCTAGAAGGCCATACAGACTAGTTTGATAAGCCTCCAGGAGCTTGCGAGCTTCTGCCGACAGGGGCTTATTTAATCGGTGAGACGGATCCCCCATATCATCAGGCTTGAGCAACATCACTTACGGCTAGAGTCAGCTAGAGCCGGATCCTCGGCAGGGCTAATATCATCATCGAGACCCTCCGTAAGGGCTAGCGTCGAACGGGTCGCGAACTGACGGTTGTGCCACCACACTAACAGTGGACTGGCGATGAAGATACTGGAATAAACACCTAGACCAAATCCAATCAGCAAGGCAATGGCGAAGGCCTTGAGGGTCGTTCCACCAAAAATGGCAATGGCCACCAGCGGTAACATTGTGGTGAAACTGGTGTTAACGGATCGAGCAAAGGTCTGATTGAGGGAGAGATTGACAACCTCTGATAACGTTACTTTCCGACTGATCAGTCGTCGATTTTCTCGGATCCGGTCATAGATCACAACCGTATCGTTTACCGAGAATCCAATGATCGTCAGCATCGCCACCACGAACAAACTGTCTGCCTCAAACCCGGCCACTAGGCCTAGTAGTGAAAACAGCCCCATCGTCAGGACAACGTCATGTAAAAGGGCGGCAATCGCAAACACAGCATAGTCCAGTTGGAAGCGAAAACCGAGATAGCCCACGATCAAGGCAAAAGAGATCAGGACAGCCAAAATCCCAGCCCGCAGTAACTGGCGACCCACCGTCGGACCCACCGTTTCGACTAAGGCACGCTCAAAGGATCCAATCTCGTCTTCGAGGGCCTGTTCTATCTCTAACCGCTCAGGCTCAGATAGAGGAGGCATCCGCAAGAGAGCATTCTGATTAGTCTGTGGATCCAATTGGATGACGCTGCTCCCTAACTCTTGAGTGTCGAGGACAGAGCGCAGGGCTGGAGCTGACGTAGGTGCATCGAAGCGGAGATCAAGCAGGGTACCCCCAGAGAAATCAAGGCCTAATTTGAGGGGGGATCCGTAGGTGCCCAGAGACGTCGCCATGCTAGCCAAGCCCACTAGCAGGATCGCCGCTGAGAGTGTAAACCAGAGCCGACTGCGACCTACAATGTCGATCCGGTAGGCGAGCTTAGCAGACCCTGAGTTAGGCGAGGGAGCAGAAGAGGATGAGGTCATAATCATTTCGCAGGCTTAGGTTGAACTCCGTACAGACTGGGTTGGCGTAAACTGGGAATCCCCATAGCCAGGAGAAGAAGGGTCCGGGTGCAGGTGAGCGCACTAAAGAAACTCACTAGGATCCCAATTCCCAGAGTGACGGCAAACCCCTTCACCAGCCCCATGCCCAGCCAGAATAAGACACCGCAGACGAGTAGAGTGGTGACGTTACTATCCAGAATGCTGCTAAAGGCCCGGTTAAATCCCTCATTCACAGACTTGTAGATGGATTTGCCCTCTCGGAGCTCTTCCCGGATCCGTTCAAAAATAAGGATGTTAGCATCCACCGCCATCCCAACACTCAGAATGAAGCCAGCAATCCCTGGCAGTGTAATTGTCACCCCCAGTAGCTGAAAGAGGGCAAAGGAGCAGATCGCGTAAAACAGGAGTGCCACATCCGCCATCGCCCCCGGCAGTTTGTAGTACACCAGCATGTAGATGAAGACCAGAATAAGGCCACTGACGCCAGCGTAGAGACTGAGCTGAATACTTTCACTGCCGAGGATTGCGCCCACCGTCCGGTTCTCAATCACCTCAATGGGGACCGGGAGCGCCCCGGCCTGCAATTTAATGGCTAAATCGGTGGCATCCTCGATAGAGAAGTTCCCCGAGATAGTGGCTTGTCCCCCAGTAATCCCGCTGGCGGCAAACTCAGCCCCAACGATGGGAGCACTAATCAGAGTGTCGTCAAGGAAGATCCCAATTGAGCGGCCTGTTCCCGCAATGTCGCGGGTAAGTTCGGCAAAACGTTCACCCCCTTCTCCTTTGAAGGCAATGTTGACACTCCATATCCCTTGCGTTGGGGTAGGAGCTGGGTCTGCACTGCGCAGCAAGTCACCGGTCAAGCCTACGGATTGAAAGACGGCTTCCACCTCTTCGCCACTCTCGATGAACTGGCCATCTGGTTGAAGAGGAATTTGGGTCGCGATGCGTTGCTGACGGAACTCTAATCGAGCCGTGTCTCCGAGAAGGTCAATAGCCCGGTCTGGATCCGCTACCCCTGGTAGCTGCACAAAAAGCTGATCTTCGCCACTAATCTGAACGAGGGGTTCCGCGACCCCCAATCCATCAATACGTTGCTGAATCACCGATTGCACACCAGCCATAACATCGGGGGTGATAGTGCGTACATCGTCGGTGGGAGAGGCTTGAAGGGTTAGCTGGGTGCCGCCTTTAAGGTCCAACCCCAGTCGAGGCTCTCGGGAAAGGCCGTAAACCAGAGCCGAAATAACGACTAATAGGACGATCGCAAAAGTCCCAAATTGTTTGCCCATAACCAATTACTCAGGCTAGTCCAAAACACACGTGAGCCGCCCGCTTCACCGCTCTCTCGACTCCAATCCCAGCAGACAGGTGAGCTAAGGGAGGTAACTCTGGATACAGCAGAAACACCCTGCTCAGGATCCAAGGCGGGACAGTTGCACTAGTCTACTACTCTCAAGCCATCTGATGTGTGGCAATGACCGAAAATTTCAGACCGGCAGATTGCAATCGGGGCCGCCTGACTGTTCAGGATGATTTAGGTGTGTAGACCCCTAGGTGAATAAAAAACTTATGGTCAGCAATCATCACGGTATTTAGATTCTCTCCCGATAACACCTGAACGCGCTCTGATACGTAGCCATAGTCCAACAGTTGGGTGAACTGGTGAGGGGAAAGGATCCAAGGCTTATAGGATCCGGTAGGGGTGTATTCCAGAAGTCCTACCCCCATCCAAAAGGCGACAGCAGAGGTTTTGGTGGATCCAATGGGAATCGTTTGAGGATAGGGATTGGTATTGAGACAAATACGTTCACACGTTTGCCCCAGAATGACAGCTTCGATTGAGTTCAACTTACAGTAGGCTTCATGTAAGATAGCTCGATGCCGAATAATCGATTGCTTTTCCTGTGATGACAGCTGTTCACCCCCTGTTATTCTATCGAAGTTATTCTATCGAAGTTAATATTCATTTCAGATGTTTTGAGTAGCTGCTGTTGGCGCTTGGAACCTAGCGTTTCAAAATACTGCTCTTCGGCTGCTACGGCAGCTCTGAAATCCGCATCGAACTGATGATAGGCAAAACCCTCTGGTTGGTTGTAGCACTGTAGAGTTCTAGCCGCTCGCATTTGCAGATTAGCCGGGAAATAAGGTCGGAACGATTGAATCAGTTGACGAAAAGAGAATACGGCGAATCTACCCAATTGCCTACTGACTTGGGAGGGGATCCAGAGATAATAGGGAGGCTGTCTGTGCCCTAGCATTATGAATTGGTTTAGTCGAGTCGGATCCAGCGTGCTGCTGGGAGGTCAAACCTCTCTCCATCTCCTGCAGGGGCGGATCCATCGGCGGAACACGTTTGAGCAACTGTCCTCGGTCGGCCTAGAATCACTATTTATAGTTTTGCTGACCTCGATTGTGATTAGTGGTGTGTTCACCATCCAAGTGGCCCGCGAGTTCATTAACTTCGGAGCCTCATCCTTGATTGGGGGCGTTCTGGCGATTGCCTTGACTCGTGAGCTAACCCCAGTCGTGACTGCTGTCATCATGGCAGGTCGAATTGGCTCGGCGTTTGCAGCTGAGTTGGGCACGATGAAGGTAACGGAACAGATTGATGCCTTACAAGTGTTGCGAACGGATCCGGTCGATTACTTAGTGATCCCACGGGTGGTAGCCGCGGCATTAATGTTACCGGTGTTAACCATGTTGTCTCTGGTGGTGGGATTGATTGGAGGCATGGTGATTTGTGCCACGGCCTATAAAATTGCCCCAGAGCAGTTTCTCCTCTCTGCCCAAACGCTGTTAGGGGGATGGGATCTAATTGTTTGTGCGATCAAAGCGGGCGTTTTCGGGAGTTTAATCGCCATTGTGGGCACAAGCTGGGGGTTATCAACCGTGGGGGGGGCAAAAGGGGTAGGGCGATCAACCACTGATGCTGTCGTGACGGCACTCTTAGCGATCTTTATCAGTAACTTTTTTCTCTCCTGGTTTTTCTTCCAGGGACCCGGGCAAGCCGGAAGTAGCGTCTTTTAGGCTCAATTTACATACTTAACTCGATCTCACAGCCGATCCACACGGCGTTAACTGATCACCGGGCCTCAACGCGATCGGAGATAACGGTGCAGCCTTGAAGGACTATCCTCAAGTCACGAATGCACTTAAGCTCCGCTGCTCTGTTGCGCCTTCCCGCATGGCGAGCGCACAAGTTATCTCGGAATTGATCAGCAAGTAGTTTATCCTTATAAACAGCCCGTTCTTGAAATGGGTGACATGACACAATACCTTATTAACCTGTGTGGGAAACTATGTTTAGCAAGCTTCTCTCCGTTCGGAAACTGGCTACCTTACTCTTGGTTGGCCTTCTTTATGTTGCCCTCAATGCGATCTCTCCTGTGTTCGCGGCCTCTACTGAAGCCGAGCGTACCGTGCCTTTGAATGATCAATCTGAGACCATTACCTTCACAGAGCGTGAAATTGTTCAAGGTCGGCAGTTGTTCAATGCAGCCTGTGCTCGGTGTCACGTGGGAGGTCAAACCTATCCTAACCCTGATGTGGGCCTCAAATTAGATGATTTGGAAGGGGCTACCCCCGCTCGTGACAATGTGGTTGCGATGGTAGACTACCTCAACAACCCCACTACCTATGATGGGGCAGAGTCTATGCTTGAGTACCATCCCAACACCCAGTTGACGAGTGAGTACCCTCGCATGTCAGCGTTATCTCAAGAAGATTTGAAATTGATCTCAGGATATATCCTTGTTCAAGCTAACAATCTTCCGGGTTGGGGTGGCACCAAGAGTGAAAGCCACAGTGATCTAGCCGGTTACTTGTAATCGGTGGATCTCAAATGTAAGGATCCTTAATTCAACCGATCCTCGATTGAGCTGGGATCTTGATGTCATTGAAACGTGATCGCATCGATTTTAGGAGCAGTGCCATGAATCAGAGCAGGTGGCCTCGGGTGATGGTGATGGTAATCGCTATCCTCGGACTAAGTGTAGGGGGTGTGCTGCCTGCTTGGGCACGCATTGATGCCTATGTCAATCAGTATCTGCAGGTGAGCGGCCCCATTGAACTACGCTATGACACGGATGCAATGCTTACGGTAGAACCCAGTCAGCTGGAACATGGTAAAGCGCTTTTTCAAGAGGCCTGTATCAACTGTCATGTGGGTGGGGTGACACTACCGGATCCAAGTGTTTCCTTATCGTTAGAAGATCTGCAGGGGGCTGAACCACCTCGCAACACAGTGCTGGCGCTGATGGAGTTTCAACGGGATCCTTTGAACTACGATAGTACGGCCCCGTCCTTTGGCTGTCGGCGAGTGACTCCGGCCTGGCTCAAGGATGATGATCTTCAAGACTTGGCTGCGTTTATTCTTCGTGCCGCTGAAGTGGCTCCCGGTTGGGGGACAGCACAATTAGTCGGCGAGTAGGATGGAATCCTAGTCTAGGGATCCCTCTATGGCAAAGTCCAAATCGGAATGGGTGTGCAATGAGTGTGGCGAGCGGTTTGTCAAATATCTAGGACGCTGCACAGGGTGTGGAGCTTGGGGCAGTTTAACAGAAGTGGTAACGGAAGCCCCGGCAAAATCCTCCCGCACTCAGCTCACTGCCAAACGGACATCAGCAACCAAAACAGGGATCCCTAGCTCATCGGTAGCCCTGCCGGATGTCAAACCCGACGGTCAGCCACGAGTCTCATCTGGGTATAACGAGTTTGATCGAGTATTGGGTGGGGGAATTGTGTCTGGATCCTTGGTGTTGATCGGTGGGGATCCGGGCATTGGAAAGAGTACACTACTGCTGCAAACAGCGAATCATCTAGCCCAAGCGAGTCCGATCCTATACGTCTCGGGAGAGGAATCGGCTCAACAGATTAAGCTCCGCTCCGACCGCCTAGATGTTTCTGCTAACCAACTCTATCTACTGGCGGAGACCGATCTAGAGGCGATTATCTTAGAAATTCAAACCTTGATTCCTAAAGTGGCGGTGATTGATAGTATTCAGTCTATCTTTTGGTCTCAGATTACGTCGGCACCCGGATCCGTGTCTCAAGTCCGGGAATGCACCAGTGCGCTAATGCGAGTGGCGAAACGGCTCAATATAGCTCTGCTAATTGTAGGTCATGTTACTAAAGAAGGGGCGATTGCTGGTCCTAAGGTTTTAGAACACTTAGTGGATACAGTCCTTTATTTTGAAGGAGATCGATTTCAAACGCATCGGTTACTGCGATCAGTGAAAAATCGATTTGGAGCCAGTCAGGAGATTGGAGTCTTCGAGATGGTAGCGAAGGGATTGTGTGAAGTCGAAAATCCCTCGGAACTGTTTATCAGCCAAGGGGAAGCGTCACCGGGGACCTCAACTATCGTGGCGTGTGAAGGGACTCGGCCTCTGGTTGTTGAAATTCAGGCCCTAGTGAGTCCAACTAGCTACAGTTCACCGCGCCGAACAGGGACAGGGATTGAAACGAATCGATTTCTGCAGATTCTGGCCGTGTTAGAAAAGCGATTAGGGATCCCACTATCCAAATACGATGCTTACATTGCCTCAGCGGGGGGAATTAATGTGGCTGAACCAGCGGCTGACTTAGGGGTGGCCGTGGCCATTGCGGCTAGCTTTCGGGACCGGGTCGTGGATCCGCATACAGTCCTGATTGGAGAAGTTGGGTTAGGGGGGCAAGTTCGCCCAGTATCTCAGCTAGATCAACGGTTGAAGGAAGCCGCTAAGTTGGGATTTCAGCATGCCATTATTCCCCATACCCAAGTCCATTCAAATTATGGCCTGCAGCTCAGTCCCGTTAATCGGGTTCTAGATGCCCTGATTGTAGCGTTGCCAGGTGAAGTGAGGGAGGAGGATTAGTCATTTGAGCGCAAGACAAATGATTAAATCGCGGGTCTGACCCCAATTAAGAGTGCTAATTCTAACCATTTCCAATAGCAATCAACTCGTGTAAAGCCAATTTCTCGGAACCACTGCAGTTGGGTTGCAATGTCTAACAATTGGTTGGCCGGATCCTCTGTTTCACGGGTGTAGCCAATAGCGTGTAAAAAGTGGTCATGAAGCTCTTCAGTGGGCGAGGCGACATGCTCTAGGTTACAGAAAATACCACCGGGTTTAAGGTGGCTAAAAATCTCTTGATAAAGGCTACGTTTACGCTCATGAGTGCAATGATGGATGGCAAAACTGGAGACAATGGCATCGAAGGATCCTAACTCCGGTAAGGGCTGATCGAAATCATGCTCAACCACCTCAACCGTCGGGACCTCAGCAAACCGTTGCCGGGCAGCGTCTAACATGGTGGGAGAAAAATCCACCGCGATCCCGAGAGCGTTGGGTCGATCCAATTTGAGTAGCGCTAATAGTCGGCCATCCCCTGTGCCTAAATCGAGGATCCGTTCAACAGTTGCTGGCACATGATCTAGGAGAACGCGCTCGCCTTCAGTGCGGTGAGGAATGGAGTCCGCCCGTTGTAAATAATCGAGGGCATGATCGGTGTTGAGCCAGGTGCTACTCATAACGACTAAGCTTGACGGTAAACTTGGCTTGACTCTAACGCAATGGCTTCTGGATGACCAGTCAATTCATGGCTTAGTTCAGTCTGAGGTCTGAGATCACTCAATAGTAAATACCCCTCAATTACCGTTACAATATTATCGTTACAATGACACTATTATTTCTGTGTTTAAGTGTGTTTGTTTGAGGACATCTATTTGAGTCTGTCTGTTCGAGTATATCTTAAGTATCAACCTGTATCCTGAGTAGAGTTCCCTCCTGGTAGACTGGCTTGCTATGTCAACCCCTCGCACCCATTACGAAGCTCTTGGGATCCCCAGAACGGCCACAGCTGGGGACATTAAACGAGCGTACCGAGAATTAGTCAAAAAACATCATCCGGATGCCAGTCACATTGAAAGTGAACGGATCCGTTATATCAACGCTGCCTATGATGTGCTCAAACATCCCGATACTCGCCAACGGTATGACCGCCAAATCCAGACGGTTGAACGTGATCTCCATCCCATACCACGCCAACCACAAGCCACTGTTTCGGATGAGGCAGCCGCCCAGCAACAATGGATCCGTGCTGTTTATACACCCCTGAATCGTGCGTTGGCTAAACTGTTGAACTCTCTTAAGCCGGAACTGAATGCACTATCTGCGGATCCGTTCGATCCTGACCTGACAGCTGATTTTGAGGCCTATTTAGACGAGTGTGACCAGACCTTAGAACGAGCACAGACCTTATTTCGGCAGTCCCAGAATCCTAGTAGTTTTGCGGGTGTAGCCTCTCGGTTGTACCATGTGCTCAATCACTTAGAAGATGCCTTGGATGAGCTGCGTTACTTTACCTTAAACTTTGATGCTAGACATCTCCACACTGGGCAGGAATTGTTCCGCCGAGCTAAAGGGCTGAGGGCTGAAGCAATTGATGCATTCAAACTGACTCAGGGAAGTTTTTAAGGTTCTAGATGTTGAGGATCCTAAGATATAGACCTGATTAAAGGGACCTGGTGTTGCGGACAGGGTTACGGACTGGGTTGTTGCCAGACTTTAATCATCCCCTCAGTGCAGCTAGACACCAATCGTTGCCTAGTTTGTCCGAATTGGAGCGCCGAGATCCGACCGGGATGTTCCATCAAGACGCTGAATAGCTTCCGACTTTTCAAATCGCGGAGTTTAATGGAGTAGTCATCGCTGCCACTGACCACCACATGACTATCAGGGCTTAGATCCACGCAGGTCACCCAGTTGGCATGGTCTGTAAAAATGCAGTCGAGCTTACCTGTTGTTAAATCCCAAATTTTCAACGAACAGTCGTACCCGCCCCCAGCCAGGATTCGGCCATTCGCACTAATCGCTACCGAAAAGATAGGGTAGAACGCGGCGATGGTCTTCACAAGGGCCCCAGTTTGTAAATCCCAAAGACGAATGGTGGCATCCTCACTACCGCTTGCTAAATAGTCACCCGATGGCGTCATCGCCAAGCTCCGAATAGGTCCAGCATGACCAATCAAGTGGTGCAGGATCATCCCTGTTTGGGTATCCCACAACAGGATCCGGTGCCCTGCATCTCCAGAAATTGCCATATCTCCGTTCGGGTGCAGCAACACCGCTGTCACAGCCCGCTCGTGATGATTAAAGCAATAACTCTGTTGACCTGTGGGCACATGCCAGAGACTCACGACTCGATCCTGTCCCCCGCTTAGACAAAACTGAGCATCAGCACTCAAGGAGATTGAAGTAATCGGTTCGGTATGCCCAGTTAAGCGATGGATCCATTCATTTGTATTCAAATCCCATACCGTTAATTGACCTGCAGAGCCACCACTAACCAAAAGAGTGCTATCCCAGCTGAGGCTGAGCGATTTAATAGATCCGGTCTGTTGAAAGGTATGGGTACAAATCCAGGGTGTCGTCGGCACAATCACGGTAGGAGAACTGGGCAGCAGGGCAGACGACTCACGATAGTGTTCCGCATCACCTCCCATCGATAGCTGTAGAAAGCGAGCTTGCAAAGGATCCAGAGCTTTTAAAGTTTCATAGGCTGAGACAAACCGCTGTTTGGTAGCATTTTGAATCATCCGATTGAGAACCTGAGCTAGGGTGTCACTGATGGATCCGGTTTTGACAAAATCACGCCAGATCCACTCGCCGTTTTCCCCATCAAAGAGTTCAAAAGGAGACACATTAGTCATCAGCCGCAGGCAGGTAACACCCAAGCTGTACAGATCGCTGGCGAAGGTGGCTTTCCCTCTCAGTTGTTCGGGGGCCGTGTATTCAGCGGTGCCAATCATCGTTCCAGTTCGTCCTAGAGCCGTACCTGTCATTAACCGAGCCGCGCCAAAGTCAACTAAGACGAGTTGAGGGGATCCTTGCCGGCGAATGATATTGGTAGGTTTGAGGTCACGGTGAATAATGTGGCGGCTATGCACAAAGTGAAGAACAGGGAGCAGGTTTTGCAACAGTTGGCGGATCTTAGCTTCAGAAAAGGGACCTGATTCGAGCAGTTCTTCTTCAAGGTTGCAGCCTTCAATATAGTCTTGAACAAGGTAGTAAAAGCCTTGATAGTCCACAAAGTCAACTAGAGCTGGAATTTGAGTGTGTTGACCGAGGTCTGTCAGGCGTTGGGCTTCTTGGTGAAAAAGATCGGTTGCTTTGGCCAAGAGGTCATCGGAGGGGCGGGTAAATTCGGATCCTTGAATGAAAAATTGTTTGATAACACACCGAGGTTTAGAGGCTACCGATTCGTCAACGGCAAGTAGGGTCCGTCCAAAGCCACCGTGGCCAATGCGTTTTAAGGCACGATATCGATCCTTCAGTAAAAGGGGCCAGCTGCAGGTGATACACACAGAGTCTAATGTCTGATTCTGAGGCTGTTGGCACACGGGGTTGATGCAATAGCTCATGACAGTCCAGCTAGGCGAGAGGTAAACAGGATCCAACCACAGCTAGTCTGCCAAAAAGACCTGGAAACCACACGATTCTGGACAACTTGTGCCATAGCCATCAGATCGATCGATCTCCCGAGCATGGCTCCAAGGGATCCTTATCCCTCATTTGAAATTACACTGCTGTAGAGTGCGAAAACTGTCAGGATCCTGAAACGATGTCGAGTCGCGGCCAGCCCAAACCCTGTGACACCTGTTTAACCCCTGTTGAGGTCCGTTACCGGATCCAGTACGACGAATCCGGGACATGGCATCTAGTCTGTCCACAGTGTTGGCACCACCATAGCCGAGACAATCCCTACTATCGGTATGGCGGCACCTGGAAAAGTCGGAAAAAACATTAAAGGATTGTATTAGAAGAGGTAAGAATTAGAACAGATAAGGATCCTACCGAGTTACTCGATAAATGACGAAGCGGTCTCCCTGTTTCTTGTGGTAGTAAAGCGACCGTTCGTCAGGTGAAAGGGTGGGAGCCTCAACAAACCCCTGGATAGCACTAACACGGCGGGGCCATCCCCAAGCCATCGATGGTGTTGTACGGGTCGCTACGTAAATGGCGGGAGGATCCTGAGGTTGCCTAGGGTTGTAGCGAGTGAAGAACAGTTCCAATTGATCGGCAGACTGAGTCACCGCATATTCCCAGGCAGTGGTATTGATGGTGCGTAGGATCCGATTGCTATTGGTAGCCACTTCAAACTCGGATCCTGTGCGCTGGGCCAGGACTAAATTGGCCGTCTTAGGTCCCTCTAGAGGGAAACCAAACCAGCTATCCACAAAATACAGAGCACCGCCATCCCGGGTTGTTTCCACATCAAAGTTGACAAACCCCCACCGCTCCCGCGAGAGATTATCGACTAACTGCACATCAGATACTCGCCCGTCGTTAAAAATACCTTGATATATCGTTGATTGAGTTGCACCATAGCTATTAACTGAAATGAAAAACAGTCGATTTTGCTCATCCATCGACGGCGTTCCTTCTAGCTCTGCCGTGTTGACCCCTTGAATCTCTCCCTGATACTGAAAGGTGAGCTCATCAATCCGTGTAGCATATTGCAAATTTGTATTCACTGCAGGACTATTTAAATTATTGAACAACAGATACTGGCCATCGGGTGATACGAAAGGTTCCATTGCATCTTGGTCATACCCCACAATGGTGACAGGTTCTGGATTTCGGAACTCAACACTCGGGTGGGTAGCAAGTCTGATCGCGGGATCCTGTCCTAACGTAGGTTGGCTAAGGGATCCTGGACTCTGAGAGTTACACCCAAGTAAGCATAAACTGAATCCAAGATTGAGGATCCATCGAGTCTGAACTGAATTTAGGCGCTTCGCATCTGGTTTTCGCACATCAGACCTCAGGGTAATGGTTAGGAGTCTGGTAGGATCCTACCCCATTGCGGTTTGGGATTATGAAACAGCAATGATTGTTCCCTTAATCATGAGGCGGCTAACCCAAGGGGCTCCCCATTTAGAGGTGTTGATGATTCCTCAACAAACCTTCTCATAGCCATTTCTATGTAAGAGTGAGCCTTATGAGGGTCTGTAGCCTAGACACAGTCAGAATCGATAGGGTGCAGAACCATCGAGAAATGGCTATCACTAGACAGGTTAGAGCAAAATTCTGTTGATTTGATGTTAGGGGCCTTTGCTGATAGTCCCACTGGTTTTCACTACTAAAGAATCATGTCAGAACTAAAGAATCATGTCAGATCGATTCATTTTGGTTGCCCGTACTGGTCATCCTTTACTTAAGAGCCAGCTCACACCAGAACGATTCATTGAGTTTGATCATAGTGTTATCTCTACGACGGGTGAGGGACCCAGAGACTAGTTAGTGTTTGGATCCTTTAAATCGTCAGTCGATGTGTCCGATGAACGAAAAGAGCATTACAAAAAACATTTGGCTCAGGGAAATGATGGAAAGGATAGGTCTCATATATAGTGCAAAAGTGATCTAAAGTATCGACTGTAATTGCTTCTAGGTTTGAGGTGTCACTCTGGCTTTGATTTGTGGGTAGTTCTGCTCTAACAAGGGAATTAAATAAGGAGTTCTCACGAGTACTGACTTGTAGTTGACCAGAGCTTGATCCCATAGCTAATTGAAAAACCTGGACATTACTCAATTGACTTATTTCTTGCTTAAGTGTCTCGAAAGTTTTGAGAAATGGCTCGAAGGCAAATATGCGAGCATCAGGACAAGCATTGCGAATAGCTGAGACTGTCTGGCCTACGTTGGCTCCGATATCAAAAAACGTTGCAGGCGTTCGCAATCCATCCTTTTTCAGATCGATAAGCCAATTCACTCCAGGTGGAAAGGATCCTTCTGTATATAGATGAAATCCAGCTCGCTTGAGCATTGTTTTGAAAGTTGACTTTATCATGAAGGTAAGAGTTTAAGGATTTGTCTGTAGCTGAGAATAAATATAATGGATCTATCACCTCAAGGATCTATCACCTCAAGGATCTATCACCTCAAGGATCTATCACCTCAAGGATCCATTCTCTCAAGGATCCGTCAATTCGGAGTCTGCTGTAACAACGGATCCAACAGTCCTCTTCTATTCAAAGCATCCATATCATCAAACCCACCGATGTGTTGATCATTGACGAAGATCTGGGGAACAGACCGCCGTCCATCAGCGCGATCAGCCATACGGTCACGGGCTAGGGAGTCTCCATCAATTTTGTACTCGGTGTAGGGGATCCCTTTCCAATCGAGTAGCCATTTTGCCCGGATGCAGAAGGGGCAGGTTTGCCAGGTGTAGATTTCGACTCGTGCTCGCATCGTGTCAGGGCGGCGACCGAGGAGTTGATTGAGAAATGTCAGCATAATATCGGCAGAATAATGAATCCCAGATTGCATATCGACTTTAACACCCGTACTGAACCGGATCCAAGGGATAATGGAGGGTCAAGATCCTTAGCACTGAGCTGAATTATGTCTGAGTCTTCCTCCCCTTTGTCCTCTCAATATGAAGTCCAGGTTACCGACCACGTGTTGGAGTTAGAGACCGAGGCGATACCCTACCAGGCTATTGCTGGGTGGCAACCGATTTTTGAAGAGGATAAACCGGTGGCTCGGATCTTTCATGTCGCTTATCTGGCGATGGATCCGTCAACTCGTCCTATCACCTTTGTCTTCAATGGCGGGCCAGGCGCAGCCTCAGTCTTTTTGCATATGGGGGCGTTGGGGCCGATTCGCGTGATGTTTGACACAGATGGTCGGCTACCTGCTCCACCAGCTCAATTGCGGCCCAATCAAGAGAGTTGGTTACCGTTTTCCGACTTGGTTTTTGTGGATCCAATTGGCACAGGATTTAGTCGGGCCACGGATCCGGATGGGGAGGCCAAAGATCTCTACCCCAAACAGAAGAAGTCGGATCAAAAGGATCCTAAGCCCCCTAAGGAGAAACCATTCTGGACGGTTGAAAAGGATCTGAAGATATTAGGTGAGTTTATCCAACATTTTTTGTCACGACATCATCGTTGGTTATCGCCGGTTTACATTGCAGGGGAAAGTTATGGGGGCTTCCGGGTGGCTAACTTAGCTCGGATGGTGCAGCAAGATTTTGGGGTGGGGTTATCG
The DNA here is from genome assembly GCA_964443615.1 of uncultured bacterium. Classification (GTDB taxonomy): domain Bacteria; phylum Cyanobacteriota; class Cyanobacteriia; order Thermostichales; family Thermostichaceae; genus CAYSWV01. The sequence continues at coordinate 64,651 of CAYUEE010000004.1, forward strand.
GGGGTAATCTTGATTTCTCCTGCGTTGGAGTTCAGTCTGCTGATGGGTGACGATTATACGCTGTCCTATTGGATGACATTGATGCCAGCGTTCGCGGCGACTGCGGCCTATCACAATCGGGTGCAATGGGCGGGGGATCCGGGGGATACGGTAGCTCACGTGCGGGCGGCAGAGCAGTTTGCCACGTCAACGTATGTGCAATTGCTAGCAAAGGGGGATGGGATGGCGGAGTCTGAGCGACAGTCGGCCTACACGGAACTAGCGGGGTTGATTGGGTTGCCGGTGGAGTTAGTAGCGCGGCAGCGAGGACTCATTAATCGGGATGTGTTTGTGCGGGAGTTGCTCCGGGACCAGCGACTGGTGGTAGGACTGTACGATGGTGCACTGACTACGGTGGATCCGTTCCCGGATCGGTTGACGTATGAAGGGGCAGATCCGACACTGCATGGATCCGAACCTGTATTTGCTGCTGCGATCAATCATCATCTCCGCTCAACACTGCAGGTGGAGACTGATCTACAGTATCGATTACTCGATTTTTCGATTTTTAATGAATGGGTTTATGACTTGGGTCAAGACCGGCGGCAGGGATATATCGGATCCGTAGATAACCTCAGGGCAGGGTTGTCATTGAATCCTCATATGAAAGTTCATGTTGTGCATGGAATGTATGACCTTATTACGACCTACTTTGCGACCGATCATCTGATCACCTTGATGGCATTGGATCCGACTTTGAAGGCGCAAGTTGAAGTGAGTCGGCTGGATGGCGGCCATATGTTCTACACTTGGGAGAGCTCCCGGATCCAATGGTTCAGCCAAATTCAACGCTTTTACGGGGCTGAGGCGTAATGGTGGCGGATGAAGAGGTGCTACCAGGTTTTATATTGAACATCGCAGTGATGTGGGAGCAATGATGAGTCAACGAGCCAGAGGTTCAACTCCATTCGACTTACCTTCAGTGCCACCTTGGCGACGATGGGGAGAACGGATCCTGACCCTTCTAGCTGTGATGGGACTGGGAGTGACCTTGGCTCCCCTGGTGGCTGTGTTAGCATTTGTCGTTCGCAAGGGACTCAATCGATTTAATGGAGATCTATTTACTCAGTTGCCACCGGCTGTGGGCCTGAGTGGGGGTGGTGCAGGGAATGCAATTTTGGGGACACTGCTACTGGTCAGTCTGGCGACGGTGCTCAGTGTGCCAATTGGGGTGATGGCAGCCCTTTTCCTCTCAGAGTACAGCCCAGGATCCGTGGCGCGTGGGATCCGTTTGGTGGTGAACGTGTTGAGTGGTGTACCGTCTATTATCATCGGGATTTTTGGGTACGCGGTACTGGTGTTGACGACGAAAACATTCTCGGCTGTGGCCGGTGGAGTGGCGTTAGGGATCCTGATGTTACCGTTAATTATCCGGACGACAGAAGATGCTTTGCGCGGGTTACCTGCAGGTTTACGGACAGCATCTGTGGGAGTGGGGGCGTCTCGATATCAGACTGCGATTCGGGTGATTTTACCAGCGGCTTTACCGGGGATTTTAACTGGATCCTTGTTAGCGGTTGCGCGAGCAGCGGGAGAGACAGCACCACTACTGTTCACGGCCTTATCATCTTTGTATTGGATCCGGACTGTGTGGGAACCAACCCCATCGCTAGCCGTTTTAATCTACAACTTTTCTGCCTCACCGTTTCAATCACAGCAGGAACTGGCTTGGGCAGCCTCTTTATTAGTCGTGATTCTGGTGTTGCTAACAAGTGTAGGAGCCCGACTTTTGATTCAGTTCAAGCCCTAAGGATCCATTGAGGTCGTTCAGACCATCTGAGGAATTATTCAGTTAAATTAACCATAAGGCTGCTGCAAGTAACAATGACAGTTTGGTTTCTTCAAAAGTGAAGCCGCCAGGCTATTGATAATCACAGCAGCCAGGAGTCCACCACCGAAGGATCCTTTGATGGTGATGTGGGGAATCGAGGTCTGAGTCAACAGACGTTTAGCCGCAGGCGCGTGATTAAATCCGATGGGTAAACCAACAATGAGTGCCGGTTGACAAGATGTCTGGTTAATCCACTTACACAGGTGCATAAGTAACGAAGGTGAGTAGCCAATCACAACAACACTCCCCTCAAGATGATCTTGAAGGGATATCCGCCACTCAGGATCCTGCCAAGCAGATTGCTCTGCGTCATGAACTGTGGTGATATGAGGATCCGCTAACAAGGTGTGTACAGAACATCTCAGATGATGGAGGCGGGGCTGGTCCAATGCGGCTGCAACAGCTGAAACGTCGACAACCACAGAGCAACCAGATTGCAACTGGTGGCGAGCAACAGCAATGGATCCTGAACTGATGTGTAAAAACGGAATGAGAGAGACATCCCCACAGGCCAAGATGATATCTCGGATCAAGTCCACTTCAATTTCAGAGCGGCTAGACAGATCAGGAAGTAAAGGATCCAATGACTCCTTAAAGGCTTCAGGATGATCGAGACCGCCCTGATCGAGTTGTTGCCAGATCGCTTCCCATTCGTCTAACCCATCTTGGGTTTCAACATCCAATATCTGTAATTGGGCGATTATTTCAGCTTGAAGTTTTTGACAAGCCTGGTCTCGCCCTAATAACCTCTCTAGCGCTTGAGCGGTTTGGCGTAACTTAGTGAGTTTATCGATTACAGTCCGATAGTGCTGCTGCAGTTGTTGCATCCAGTTATGAGATGGATCCACGGGGCTTTGATTTAAAAGTTGCTTGACATGAGCGAGCTGAAAGCCTTGTTGCTTCAATGCCATAACGCGTTGCAATCGCTGCACGTCTTGGGAGGTATAAAGGCGATAGTTTCCTTGAGACCGTTGTGGCAAAGGCATCAGCCCAATTTGATGATAGTGACGCACCATACGGGGGGTAACACCCCCTCCGACTCTCTCGGTAAGCTCCTTAATGGTCAGTTGTTCATTACTCATCATTGGGCCGCATCTAAAAGGAGACTTGACTTTAACATTGATGTCAAGGTTTAGGATAAGTGGGCTATTGAGGTCTACTACTTATGGCTTTGACTTTAAATCGGTACCCGCATCTCTGGAACGATCACTCCGATTTGATTGCGGCTGGCCTCTGTGGCCTTCTGATTGCTTTAGGAGCGTTATTCCTCAGATTTGACTGGAGTGGGATCGGGTTGCTCAGCTTATTTTTCGCCTACGGAATTGGGGGCTTTGCCAGCACTCGCGAAGGCTTGACAACCCTCTGGCAAGAGCATGAACTCGATGTGGATTTATTGATGATCGTCGCGGCGGTGGGAGCCGCTACCCTAGGTCTCTGGCAACAAGATTACTACTTGGTGGTGGATGGAGGCGTTCTCATATTGATCTTTGCCATTAGTGGAGCTTTAGAGGAGTATGCTGTGCGCCGCACAGACCGTGAAATCCGCTCACTCATGCAATTAACCCCTGATACAGCAAGAGTATGGCACGACAATCAGGAGCAACAGATCCCAATTGCACAGTTACAAGTCGGTGATCGAATTCTTGTCAAACCGGGTGAGCTGATCCCCACGGATGGTCGAGTTTACTCGGGCGCTAGCACACTCAACCAGGCGGCGATAACGGGTGAATCCCTACCTGTCGAGAAACAAGTGGGGGATGCAGTCTTTGGGGGGACCTTGAATGGTCAGGGATCTTTAATCATTGAAATCCATCAGCCGCCTGAGAGTAGTCTGATTCAACGAGTGATCCAATTAGTTCAGACAGCTCAAACGACAAGGCCTCCTTCCCAACAATTTATTGAACGATTTGAACGGAGCTATGCTCGTGTGATTGTAATATCAGGCCTATTGCTAGCTCTACTCCCCGTCTGGATTTTGAACTGGACTTGGGAAACAACGATCTACCGATCCTTGATCTTTCTGGTGGTTGCTTCTCCTTGTGCCCTGATGGCTGCAATCATGCCAACCTTAGTATCAGGAATTGCGGCTGGTGCACGTCAGGGAATCTTGTTCAAAAGTGGATCTCAATTAGAGATGCTCGGGCAGGTAAAAGCGATCGCCTTTGATAAAACGGGGACCTTGACTACAGGGATCCTGACGGTGGCAGACGTTATGCCTCGATCAGGATACACACAAGATCAAGTGCTGCAGATTGCTGCTGCGGTGGAAGCCCACTCGGAGCATCCCATTGGTCAGGCCATTCTCACCAAAGCTAGGGAGTGTCAGCTTACCTGGGCGGCAGCTACGCACATAGAGGCTTATCCTGGCCAGGGAATTAGGGGGACTATCAACGAGCAGCCTGTCTGGGTGGGGAAAGCCCTCGATCACCCGCCCTGTGACCTAGCCGAAACAGCCTCGGCGCTAGAACAGAGAGGTCACACGGTGGTTTGGGTAAGTCAGCAACACCAACTCATCGGATTGATTGCCGTTTCCGATACTGTACGTCCTCAAGCCCGTCAGGCACTCAGCTCCCTCCGTCAACTGGGGGTAGAACACATGATCATGGTAACGGGGGATCACCAGCAGACCGCTCAAGCCATCGGATCCCTTGTGGACGTGGATCGAGTAGTGGCTCATCTGTTGCCAGAAGATAAAGTCAAGCACATTCAATCGTTACAACACGCTTACGGTACAGTCGCAATGGTTGGAGATGGCATTAACGATGCGCCTGCCCTAGCACAGGCCTCTGTCGGTGTGGCGATGGGGCGTTCCGGTACAGATTTAGCGTTGGAAACGGCTGATGTTGTTTTGATGTCAGATCAACTGGAGAAGTTAGCCCTTGCCATAGAGATGGGTCAAAAATCCCAACGCATTATCCGACAGAATATTATCTTGGCTTTAGCATCAGTTGTGCTCCTGTTAATTGCCAACTTCGGATTGCAGATCAGCCTCCCTGTCGGTGTCCTAGGACATGAAGGATCGACGTTACTGGTGACCTTAAACGGATTAAGGCTATTGGGTTATCGTTAGCTGTCTGGCTTGAGGGATACTAGTTGCCTCAGGATAAACAAATAAGACTAAGCGAAATTTGCTAGGAGACGGAACTCTTATTTGAAGAGGACCCCTTTAATCCTCATACCCTCATACCTTCAGTCTGGATCTACATTTTTCTACACAGCAATAGCTGGATGTCTTCCCTTTTCTTCTCTCTGATTAAAGACAGTTAAACCTACTTGGACTGTCTTTTCTACATCCATAATTAGTTAGGCTGTGCGAAAATATTTAGGATCCAAATATGCAGGACTCGGATTTATATATCCAGCAATAGCCTGTACTGGATGTGATGAGTTTATCTTCTGCTACTATTGGAACATACCTTCAATCGGTAATGCTTGTCCGTTAGCTGACTCAGTTTTGTGCTTCTATTTTTGATAGATGCTCTGGGCAATCCAATCGTAGATCGCGATCTCCAAATGGAGCATTCACGAAATTGCAGTGGTGAGGTCGGTCTGAATTCTTATACACATGGGGAGCAAAATATTGGCAGGTAACGCACATTTTCGAGACCGGGATATTGTGCTGTTCTTGTAGGGTCCGAATGATGGTTATCAATCCTTTAAAGAAGATAGTCTGCTCTTCTGGCGTCAGGGAATCGACAGCATCTAGCAAGAAATCAGGCCAACTAGCCGCCCGTTTCGCCTGTGTCAGACCTTCGGGGGTAAGGCGGATGGCGATTGCGCGGCGATCGTCGGTAGCTTGTTCACGGGACACCAGTCCCTTTTTCACTAAAGAAGACACTGCATCACTGGCGGTGGCGGGGCTCGCGGCAAGACCTTCCGCGATTGCTGACAGGCGCATTCCTACATCAGCCGCTGATTGTAGCAAAGCGAGGATTTGGCCTTGGGTGGGAGTAAGTCCCTGGGATTCGGCCTCTTGCCAGGCTTGACTACGCAAGGCCGTGCAAACTTTGGCAAGCCCAGTAATCATGCGCTGAGAAATGGGTGCATTGATGGTATCAAAAGGATTGTTCATCAGTGTCATGAACAGAACTCGTTGCTAGCCATTGGTGTAGAATTGACTCCACTTCCGATTCGGATTTGTGTCCGAACCATTGCTCCAATATAGTAAGGCTTTTGTCGAACAGAATCCACGAGGGAGTGCCCTGAAGTTGATTTGCCCGAAACGTATGACCGACACCTTGGTAGATAGGAGCCTTTTGTTCTCTCAAAACCGGCAATTGAGACTGGTCACCTTCAATTCCATCAAATGCAACGGGAAAGCGGATAAGCACTGAATAGTCAGACTCTCCATGCTGCTTTAAGTACAGCTTAGTCATACCAACCACTTCACCGCTTTCCAGTAGGCGACGAGTATTTTCCGGCGTATTGAGACTAAAGTCCTCAAAGGCTGTAGACAGGCCCAAGACATTGACGCGATCGCTGTACTGATCGTGTAGCCGAGCCGCCAAGGGTAGGGCATAGACAAAACAGCCCGGACAGTTGACCTGAAAAACCAGCAAGAGGTTTAACCCTTTAATGTAAAACTCTCCCTGCAAAACCTGAGATAGCTTCATATCAAAGGTCGGGCGATTGGCCCCCGTCTGCATTACGTCGGCAACCATGTGATAGGCCTCTAGCCAGCTCTGCTGTAGGTCTGCCGTCCAGTCAGGGCCAAGGGTTGTTGTTAAGGCTTGGAGCATGGCCTGTCTTACCATAGGATAGTGCTCAGTCGTAACCCCATAATTACCATGTCTAGCCCCCATTGCCATGAGCGGGATGGTCAGGGTTTCGGGATTGCGCAAGTTAGCGACCACGAGCGCCAGCGAGGCGAATAACTTTTGACCCTGCTCCTGCATGTCCACCTGCTGAAACAGCGGCTTGACCTCTGGGGAGTTGGTAAACAGGGTATTGTAAAAGGCTGCTGTAAACTCAGGTCCTCGGTCTTTGATTTTCGCAAAGCTACGCTCCAGACGATCAACATCGAGCATCGGTATTTTCCTCGTAGTAGTAGTGGATCGGGTCTGAAATTAAAAATTAAAGTGAGAGATCGCAGTCAAAAGAGGCCAAACATCAGATCGCCGACTGAAGCCAAGCGACACGCTCGACTTCAGTTAGCCAATTCATCGTCAGGGCGATTAGCGCTGCACCCCATAGGGCAGGCTCAAATCCCCAGACCTGACACTATAAACCTCATATACCCCCAACATAGGACGGTTCTGATCGCTCGTATTCACTTCCATGTAGGCGGTGACCGCGTCAAAATTGAAATCAATATTGTGGTTGACCCGTTGCGCTGGCACCAAGACACGCAGCGTATTTTGGTCTAACACCACCGAAAAACCAGGAGAGTCAAGATAAATAGCCATCCCCGGATTAGTCGGTGGCATGACCACTGTCTCGCCACCGGGGTCATGCGCCGCTACTGACAGCCCTCCTGGAACTCGTTCATCAACCGTCAAGACTACCCAGTGAGAATGCCAAATGGCTCCGTCATTGGCGTAGTCGGCATCGTTATCTTCGTCCCACAGCGGCGTGTCATCAAAATCAGGGTGAGACGTGATGGCTAACGCCACAATTCCCTCTGTGCCACCAAAGCCAACATCTTCTGGACTCAGCGTTGTGGGAAAAACATAGCCCAACACGGGCGCGCCATCGAGCTGCCCCGCCGGTTGTGGCAACGTTGACTCCACAGTGCCGGCCAACTGCTGTTCAAACACCAGCAAATCCAAACCCTGTATGTACTGAACCTGCGTAGATTGAATCTTCAAAGCTGAAGACGACGGCAGAGCCACCCCCGTCTCTCCATAGGATGAATCAGCAAAGCCGAAACTCCCCACTAACACAACAACAGCACTCAATAAGCCAACAACAGCACCTAATAAGCCAACAATATGTCGCATGGCCAGACCTCCATCATTTAGGAATCCTAATAATTAGTACTCCTAAATGATATCTTGGTTCGAGGATCTGTCAACAGGCACCTTGAATATCCTCAATGGTGCGTTGGGTTTAGCTGGTGAGAGAGGAAAGGGCAATCACGGCAAAAATCGCTAGCTAACATCTCAGCGCAGCGGATAGTCTAAATACTCTAGGTAGTGTCTTGCACACCTTCACAAGAATCGCTGTGTCTCCGTTATTACATCGCCACATGTGAAGGGAAAGGATAACGTCATTCTTCACGAGGCCGACTACATCCAGTCGAGGCTGGCGGTTTAGTTTGGGAATGAAAGTCGAGGAATCAGCGAGGAAGCTGTGGAAGCGAGTGCCTTCTGCCTCTCAATTCCTATATTTGGGATGATCGAAAGCCTGAATCTCGGAACTACGGCAGGAATTGTACTGTACGAGATCACGAAGCAACGCCGCGGATATCAGAGAAAGTACAAGCGAGCGAGTCGCGGACCTAACAACCGATTGCAGCATATGCACAGGCGTGCTGCTGAATTGAGCGTTAGAGTGTGAGCCTTGCTCACGAAAGCGTAGCTTAGCTAGATGATCGTGAGCATGCTGTGCGACCTCTAATAATTGGCGGAATTCTGACACGCCATACTCTCTGCTTACTGTAGGACGATTGCTAAAATACGGATCCTGCAAACATCATCCGATACCCAGTAGACGTATAGTTCAATACTAGGGTTGATGAAACTTGCAGGATCCTGATGTTTGTTAGTTCAAGGGATAGCGGTTGACTTACCCCAACAAAGCCATAGCCCTATTCACAAAAGCATCAGCGGTCAACCCATTGAACCCCATCAGCTGAGCTGGAGAGGCGGTTGTTTCCCCCCGTTTCCAGGCAAACCAGGCCCGCTGCGTCACTGAGCTGCGTAACATTAGAGGCTCAAGCATCCCACTAGCCCCGCCAGTAATTCCTAACAGGACATCTCCATCAAAGAAGGAGGCAAACTCAGCATCACTCAAAAACTGACCATCCGGCTCCGCACACGTATCCCAAGCCACGAACTCAGGGTGGTAGAGCCGACGGGGGCTGACAATGGAGACAATCCGGACGCCGACACCTTGTGCCTGCAACATCTCGGCTGCTTCGAACACCGGTAGCAGGATCATATCGCCCACGGCAGCTAGGACTACCGTCTTCTCGCCGGTCATTTCCGAGAGGACAACAGCACCATCCTGGAGAGCTTGCCGCCCTTGCTCTAAAGTCGTTCTGATGGGCACGGGGTTCTTACTCGTGAAAATGGGGATCCCCTTATTGACGGTAGTCACCGCCCACTCGTAGGCCACTTGGGTACAGTTGGCATCCGGTGGGAAGAGGGGGAGGATATTGCCATTGCGCATCATGGCTCCCATGTAACCCTCAAGCTCCGGACGTTGGTGCGTCCACCCATTCCGCCCCTGCTCTAGCGCCCCTGCTGTAAATAGACAAATCACAGAGGGAGTCGGCCGCCGTAATTCTGCCATCGCCTGGGTCACCGTCTGCCAAATGGGTAATCCGTTGATGGCAAACGATTCGTACGAGCACCACAAACTCCGACCCCCAAACAAGGCCAACCCTGCTGTCAACCCGGAGCAGGCATCTTCACTGAGGGGTTCGTACACCTGGCCCTTGGGTTGCTGGTTGTACAACGGATCCGTCGTGGGATGGATCACCCGCAAGCCCTCATTGATGTTCTTGATTCCTGAGGCTTCGTTACCGTCTGCATTTGCCACAATAAATGCCGGATCCTTTTGGCCCACCTGCACCACTAGAGCACCCATTGCTGTCGTTGAGACCTGCTTATCCCCGAGGGGAAACTCATTGAGGGTTAAGGATCCTAACGCTGGTAAGGGACGGACTGACTCGGTGACAGCAACTTGAGCTGCTGGACCGTTGGCGGCCTGAGCTAAGTTAGTGCGGACGAGGTGCCAGGCTTCAGGGGGGAGCGCTCGGGTTTGGAGGGCGTTGACAATGTCTTCGTTGTCCAGTGTGTGGAAGCCATACAGGTTATGGGATTTGGATCCTTTGGCGTGAACACCGGCACCTTTCAACTGTTTAATGATGAAAACGGTTAGTTGGCCATTGAGAGCAGATTCTGCCGCCCGGGCCACACCTTCAAGAACCGCTGTCATAAACGCTAAGCGTTTCTCTAATGAAAACAGGGTGCTATCGACGTAACACTCCGGTTGATTGGCATCATCAAAATCTTTAGCATCGACTAGCACCACGGTTTCAAAGCCGTTGCCCCGCCAAAACTCCTCCATTCGGTCATTCCCAAACGTGGAGACCATGCTGTGGTGCTCTTGACTATACCCATTCCACACTAATACTGGCAGGAAGTTCGTAACCTGGGGAAAGGCCGTATGGAAGTGAGCCATAGAACTCATTACGTAGGGTTCACCCAAGCCGCCATCGCCCAAGGTGAAGGGGAACAGGATCCCTGGATTGAGTAACGCCCCGGCCATCGCAAAATGCTGACCCTGACCCAGCGGACCTGCCGGGGAAAGGATCCCTGGAATGTAGCCCGATAAGTGTCCGAGTAAGCCCTCACGTTCCCGGAAGCGTTCCCGTAATTGAGTGACTGTTTGGATCCCCATCTTCTCTAGGGACTGGTCGAGGAACATCGCGCTATAGAATCCGGGGGCGTGGTGTCCAACTTCAGTGGGTAAATTTTTGTGTCCTAAGAGGAAAAAGGCTGCGTACGCCTCCGCCTGACTGGCAAATCCTCCGGGGTGTCCTGACGCTTTACTCGCTGTGATTTGCAACGTGAGATACCGCAAGGCATCGGCAACTAACAAGGCTTGATACGCTGCTGAGACATCACTAGGATCCGGAATCGATCCTGTTGCCGGGTCCACCACAGGGGCTTGGGCGTACTGATCAAAGCCTTTCCAGGGTTGGCCGAAGTATTGGATCCCGTCGCAAAACGCAGGGATTGTGGAGGGAGAAGGGGCAACAGTCATTCGTTATTCCTGCCGAGACAACATGTCATGGATAGAGTTCCTTAGCATTTTAATGGTTACTTAAGCTCTCATACGCATGATCTTGAGGTTGAGTCAGGATCGGTAAGCTAGCCACAACCGTTCAACATTATGGTAGGGGCCGCTACTAGAGTGGTTGAATAATGACGGCCTAGAGCGAGTCCCTGGAATGCTCAGGGGGAAGTTTAGGGTGAGCAAGGCTCCAAATGGGTGAATCCTAAGACACGAGAAGTCTTCGAGTTTCACCCGCAACAGGCTCCTAACGTTTATGCTAGGTCCGACGGTTTACCAATGTTGGTGTTTTGTTATTGGCGGCTGACTAAGGATTCTATCCCCTTCAAAACGGCTGAAGGGAGCTTGCAAAAATGCTGGGATAGGCAAACTGTGGTCTAAGGCTGAGTGATCTGGGGGAAATCATGTTACTTGTGATTGATAACTATGACAGCTTTACTTACAACTTAGTGCAATACCTGGGGGAGTTGGGGTGTGAACTTGATGTTCATCGCAATGACCAGATTACCGTTGAGGCCGTGCGAAGTCAGGATCCTGCTGGCATCGTAATTTCCCCGGGCCCGGGCCGACCTGAAGATGCTGGCATTTCAATGGATTTGATTCGGGAACTTGGACCTCACAAACCTATTCTAGGGGTGTGTTTAGGGCACCAGTGTATTGGGCAAGTATTCGGAGGTCAGGTGGTGAGGGCACCCGAGTTAATGCATGGTAAAACCTCCTGGATCCATCATCAGGGGCAGGGGGTATTTCGGCAGGCTCCGGATCCCTTTGAGGCTACCCGGTATCACAGTTTGGTAGTGGATTGGTCTAGTTGTCCAGAGGATCTAGAGATTACCGCTTGGACCGGATCCGGAATGTCTGAGTCTGAGACCCTAATCATGGGGGTTCAACATCGTCAGTATCGTCATATTCAAGGGGTTCAGTTCCATCCTGAAAGTATTCTGACGGGAGCGGGTAAGCAACTGCTTGCTACGTTTCTCAACGTCACCCAAGCGTTCCGCCCCACAGTCACTGCTTAGATTGCACGGGGTAAGGCATAATCACAGATGGCTTGGCAGAGATAGTCTAGGAAACCTGGAGCTCACCTTTGATTGGGAGGGCTGGGTGCCTGCAAGTTGTGATCTTCAAACCAGCCACCCGTCCGAGTGTTACCCGTATGTTGTCGCGTAGGATCCTATTGGCATGAAGCGTCGTCGTGTTTTGCAAGGTCTAGGAGCAGTTGCCGGAAGTGGTGCACTGACCTCTGGATGGCTGCACGCTGGATTAGCACAGACGGATCCTGTTCTCCCCTCAGTCCCCAATCAGGTGCCCGATCCCTTGGATCCATTGTCCTCACCTCCCAATCCTGCCCCAGAGCAAGGTAGTGAGGTTGAATTTACCCAGCAGGATGCGACGTCTGCACCAACACCAGAACCCGCGCCTTCCCCAGGAAACACTCCAGATCCGACTCAGACCACATTACCGAGCCTGCCGCCCGGAAGTTTGGGCCTGACGTGGTTGAACCATAGTTGTGTTTTAGTTGAGGCAGATGGGTTACGGATCCTAGTGAACCCGTTTCGGTCGATTGGCTGTACTGAAGGCTATCCTCCCCCAGCGGTTGGAGCTGATGTGGTCCTGCTTAGTAGCCGATTATTCGATGAAGGGTATGTTCGGGTTGTGCCAGGAAATCCTCGGGTGCTCTTTCAACCGGGAGACTATCGAATTGAAGGGCTTCGGATCCAAGGGGTCCGCATGGCACACGATAACTCCACATCCAACAGTGACCGATTTGGAATTAACGTAGGCTGGCGATGGACCCAGGCGGATATTGATATTGTGCATCTCGGTGGGGCAGCGGCTCCCATCACGCGGGAACAGTCAATTCTGTTGGCACAACCTGATATTCTCTTCGTTCCTGTCGGCGGCGGTGTGAAAAATTATGACCCGGAAAGGGCAGAAGCAGCTATTGCCGAACTACAACCAAGATTAGTCATTCCCACAATGTATCGAACAGAAGCAGCCGGTGCAGACTGTGATTTGGTGGGGCTAGACCAATTTTTAGAACGATTTCCGTTACCCTCAATTCAGTTTTCACCCAGTCGTTCCGTCATTTTAACTGCTGATAAGCTTCCCACTTCGGGACCTGTAATTCTCTCTTTCGAGGCCACGTGATCCTGAGATCATTCGATTTTGGGAGTCAGCCACTATTGCTAATGGCTACAGATAGGGCTCCAATCAATACCTAAGGGAAAAAGGAGATGTGCTAGGTTAAGGCTAGCTTGGTCAGTAAAAGGTCTGAACTATGCCTTACCGCCTGAGGTCATCGATAGCTGCTGTGGGATGGAGTATTGCCTTGCTGGCGGCGACGCCGAGTTTGGGATGGTCTCAATCACTAGAGAGTCAATTGAATAGCGCCGTTCAAGCCCAAAATTGGGATCAAGCTATTAAGCTTGTAGACCAAATGATCCAATCTCAACCTCAGCGTCGTCAAGAACTAGAAGCGTATAAGACACAATTATTTCAGTTAAAAAGTACCTCCGGTATCAGTGGATCCTCTGATTCAGTATCACCTCAGGATCCTGGGAGCACTAACTTTGGACCTGAAGTACAGAAGTTACCGCCAATTTTAGAAAGCCAACTGTATCAGACAACAGCCGGCGATTACTTATCTGCGATTTCAGGATCCAGTGAACGGGGCTATCTCAGATGGGCAACGTATCCCATTGGAGTCTATATTCAATCAGATAATCGGACTTGGTATGATTTAGTATCAGCAGCTATTCAAAATTGGTCTCGCTATATTCCGCTGACTCAGACATCGGAGGAGAGGGCTGATATTAGGATCCGTCGGATGCCCAATCAAGGGGTGATTGCTGGAATTGCAAAAAGCAGAGACTTCTACATTGATGCGAATGGAGCTCTACAACACCGAGTAGATGTGACGATTGGAGAATACCCGTCTGCAGGTCCTCTACAGGTATCGGTCGTAGCTACACATGAGTTGGGTCATGCTCTGGGATTATGGGGCCATAGTCCGGATCCTGACGATATTATGTTTTTCTCAGTTGTGAATCTCCGAGCTACGATTACCCCACGAGATGTTAACACTCTTCGCAAAGTCTACGAGCAACCCACCCTAATTGGGGTTAAAGTCCCACCTGAAGTCGTTGATCTAGTTGAAAGAGGTTCTAATCTGGCTCCTTAACTTTTGCCTTAACTGGGCCAGAAGGATCCTTAACTGGGCCAGAAGGATCCTTAACTGGGCCAGAAGGATCCTTAACTGGGCC
>CAYUEE010000004.1:78850-90844 GCA_964443615.1 uncultured bacterium
AGAAGGATCCTTGCTACATCAGTGACAGGTCCGCCGACCAGTTCATCTTTGGTGCTAGTCTCTTGATATAGATCGTACAGCTAGCATACACGGTTACATTGAGGCTCTATTCGCAAGAGGCTATCTTTATGCGAGAGCTGACTCACTTTTCACACTATGATACCGAAGGGTTTCATCTGTTGATCAAACAGGTAGATAGCCATCCCTTTATCCAAACATTTGGCTTAGAGCTTGTTCCCAAGAGGCATGTTGAAGAGCAAATCGAACAGGACATTCGCAAAAAATTGGACAGTGCAACAGAGTCAGAAAAGATTAAATACTACCAAGAGAAGCTTGATACCGTTATTAACCTCATGAAGGATCGAGATATGAAGGCGATCAAGGTTTACCAAATGTTTCAAATGGAGTTTGACATGGTGGTGGGTCTTGCCAATCGCAGTTATCGTTTGTCAAATTAGTTGCCAAGGCAACTGGAGCGAGTGATGCTCTTCCCCTTTAAAGCTCCTCTAGGATCCGAAATTGCACATGATTGATAGCTAACTGGCCAATCGAGACATCAACAGCATTGCAGGTCTCAAACGGGATCCCTTTCGCAATTTCAGCGTGGGTCCAAGGGAGTCCCATAAAGTAGCGCTCTGGGTAGGGTGGTTCCCCAAGGTCATCAGGGTTAGATTCCATAGGCACCCAGCCCCAGCCCGGCAAGTAGAATTCAATCCACACATGGTTGTATTCCGGCAGCAGAGGAATCTGTTTTAGGTCAGGATGAGGTGGGCATTTGTATCGTCCTACTGTGCGGCAGGCAATACCATTGAGACGAGCTAGAGCCAGGAGCACACCAACGTATTCACCACAGGAGCCAGATCCTTGAGCTAAAACAACATCTGGTGGCTCAATACGCGGAGTGACACGATAGGCCAGCTGATCGTAGACGTATTCTCGAATTTTAGCCATCTTACGGAGGATATTAGTTTCAGTGCCAATAGCATCACGGGCTGCCTCTTGAACGATGCTCGTATTCATCGAGAGGTAATCATCATCGACGAGATATCGGGTCGTAAGATCCTCGGGAATAGGTGCGTCTTCAACATCATCAGGATCAATTTGATACTTAATGCTGTAAAGATCCAAAACAGCCTTCCATCCAAATAAGCGCGATTCTCGTTGATGCACATCCCCTAACTGAAATACGGCGACCTGCTGCCCTTGGAGCTCTTCAATGGTGAATGGACACCCCACAGATTCAACCGAGTGGACTTGTTGACGACGGCTGTGGCAGGGGAGGGCAATTTTCCAGATTAGATTACTGAGGGAGCGGGGGTCCTCCTGGTCAAATTCTTCCAGGTAGGTTAGTTCCACACGATAACCATTCGTGAGGGTATATCCTGCCCGCTGCTCGATAAACTGCGGTAGAAACAGGATGGGACAGGCCGGTGCCACGGATCCATTTTGTTCAACTGCAGGTGAGGGGGCAGCAGAGAGTTCAAGGGTAACGGATCCTTGATCAGGAGATTTAATCCGTAGGGGTGCGATCATTGTTTTATTACGGACCGCCACAGATAAAGGATCTGGATCATTAGGACTATCGTGAATGTAGGTTTCTTCGGTAGCGTAGGCCACCCACAGCTGATGGTTCCAAATCGTTAACCCTGTGGGACCTGGATAAGGGGTTAGGAAGCGAGCTAGCTCTGCCCCCGTAGCCAGGCTCAATACGTAGATGGTCTCTTCAACCCGATCGCTGACCCAGATAACGTCACCTTGCACCATAATCTGTTCGGGTCCAACGCCGGGGGCGTGGAATTCAGCTAGGATCGTGTCACTTTCCAGGTCGAGATGCCAGATTTTGGATCGTTGGTAGCACGATACCAGGATCCCAGATGCTGTAATCGCCAGACTTTCAACTGATTCAGGGAGGTTACAAACCCAGTAGTCATTGAGGTGGTCGACGGTTTTGACCTGCTCAGAGGGGAGACGGAAGAGTTCGCGGTCGCGAGCAAACCAGATCCAGGTGCCAGTTGAGTCTGAACTGACGGCTAGGGCCGAGGTGTCACGCAGTTCATAGGCTAAGTAGGGGTTCAAGATATGTTGATAGCCCGTGATGGGATGGAGTTCAAACAAATATCCCCAAGAGCGATCGAGCCCTAGCAGATGATTATCAAGACAGGCCAACCCTTCTAAGGCCCCAGCACCCAGGGGGCGACAATAGGGTGCAGATTGGGATGTAGAGGATGAAGGAAGCCACCAAGACGGCTGAGAGTGAACCGCTTTGACAAGATGCATGGAGATGACTGAGACCTGCGTGATGAGTAGAGGAGCTTAACCAAACCGGTAGATTGCCCGGAAGTAATGCCACCCATAATAGCGTCCTAGCAGCACCTTCACGTCGCTCCGCTATTTCTTCCCCGCTCCTTATCAGTCCAACTAGACGGATCCCGAGGATGACCGGTAAGCAAACGGAGTTCTGTTGTAGACGGTTGTCCCACTAGTGGCTTGACAAGCATACAGGTCTCAGTGCATTACAGTTAGGAGGAAGGATCCTAGATTTCATGGTTAGAGTTTGATTGCGAAGATGAAATATTGATTAATCTCAAGGGATCCCTATGTTTCAAACGACCCGCCGTCGGCTAGCCCTCTGGTATACCACCGCAACAGCTATTCTGCTACTTCTCTTTGCTACTGGGTTCTACCTGTACGTGCGTGAGACACTAATTGATCGGGTTGATGATACTTTGAAACATGTTGTTGAAGTGGTAGAACGCTCCATCTGGATCCAAGTGGAGACACAAACGTTTGATCCAACAGCCTCTCATCAGTCGATAGAATCCCTGGGCTTCAGCGAATTGCAACTGGATCCGGTTGATGTTGAAGACGATCACATTGACTTAGAATGGTTCCGCCCCAATGGCCAACGCCTCTGGTCCACCTCCTCCCAACCCACCGAAGTACCTCTGCAGTTTCCAGGGATCCTGTCAACCCATGCTCGAACTGTCTATCTAGGATCCGGCTACGGCCTACGCCAGCTCACAGAACCCATCAAATTAAATGATCAGATTCTAGGCTACCTACGAGTCAGCCATCCTTGGTTTGAAGTGACAAAACCAATCCGGCAACTGAGTATTGATTTAAGTCTGGGTCTGGTTCTGATGGTAGGGTCTACAGCAGGTATCGGCTGGCTCCTATCTGGTTTAGCCATGGAACCTGTATGGGAAGCCTATGAACGACTGAAGCAATTCACAGCTGACGCCTCGCATGAACTGCGCAGCCCCATTGCCAGTATTCAAACCAATGTCCAAGTCGCCTTATCGGATCCTTACGTTGACCCGCAAGTTCGTCATACTTGGAAGGTGGTGGAACGATTAACCCGGCGCTTGAGCCGTCTCGTTGAAGATCTCCTGTTCCTTGCCCGTCAAGACAGTGGGATCACACAAGTGGTTACTCCTCAGCCTTGTCCTTTGGATGAGATCCTCATTGAAGTCATCGAAGAACAGATCCCCACAGCTCAGGAGCGTCATATTCAACTGACATTCGATATCCAGCCTGCAACCTTAGCCGATGATGACACCTTCATTCTACTCGGTTACTACGATCAACTTGCCCAACTCTTCACTAACCTCATCGCCAATGGCCTCCAATACACTCCTGCTCACGGATCCGTTCATGTTCTCTTGGCAAAACAGATGGAACAACAGACTCAATCGGAGCCTAAATTTCAAATCAAAGTAACGGATAATGGCATCGGAATCCCGGCAGAAGAGCTACCCAATGTCTTCAATCGGTTTTACCGGGTTGAACCCTCTCGCTCCTATGGTATCGACAATGGTACGGATCCTGCTTTATCGCATAATGGTCGGGGTTCTGGATTAGGGTTAGCCATTGCTCAAGTCATTGTTGCCAATCATCAAGGTGAGATTCAGGTGACAAGTGATATTGGCCAAGGGTCTACCTTTACCGTTATATTGCCAGATTTGCCGCACAGTTTGCTGTGAACTTGCAGGTAGCGTGGCAATAGCTGGAGCTCTTCAAAACCAAAAACTATGGTAATTTAATATGGCAACATCCATGATAGATTGCTAGCAATCCAGCCATTAGTGTGCTAGCTGGTGAAGATTATTTGAGGCTAGTGGAGAGAATCTTGAGGATCCGTATAATAAGCACCAAATCAGTTGATGGAGTTCCTTTACGCTCTGAATCAATACAAGTAGGACCTCGACTGGCACAGACTGTGGTAGAGCCAGCTAACCATGATGTTTCGAGCCTAGAATCCTACTTGCTTCAAGCACTTATTTTTGCCTCCAGTGCTCATTTAGATGGCAGTATTAAGAGGATATTATGGCCTATACCTTTGAGATCCTGGGTGTATCAACTGTTTTAGACTTTTTTGATCACCAACAATCTCGACGTTGTGATTCTGACTGTCAAGGCGTGGACTATCTTGGTGCTTATCACTGCACACTTGACTCCATTCTAGAATCCACACACATCCTGACCACTCCTGAGCGGGGTTGGGATTTAGACCGACTCATGGATACTATTGTACAGTTTTGGATAAGACATCCCGACACTATTTCTCTGTGGAAGCGACGCCTCTCGGATGCAGGACAAGATAGCCTACTGGTAGCACGAGTTGGCACAGTTAAAGGCCTACGCCAGGAATTCGAGACCTTGATGAAGCGCCGCCTATGGTGAGTGTGAGGTCAGTTCAAGGAGTCTCGGATATCTCGGACAGAGTGATCAGCATATCCAAACCGAAACTGTCTTGATCAATAAGATAACTTGTTAATCCCAGAGCTGTAATAGTTTCAATTGCAGCTTGCGCCTCAGGCTCGATTTGATTGACTTGATTAGGGAAAGTCGACTTCAAAACGCTGACTGTCTCTTGCCAGTTGATGAAGGCATAGCCATAATTCGGTGATTGAAGAGTAGCATATACTGTTTTCAATGGATCCGTAGTAGCAATTGGAGCCATACTGTTGTCAACCAGCTGAGATAGTATTTGTGGATTGCTGGAAATCATTAGGCGATTATCCTCCCAGGTGCGAGTCATCAAAGTGAAGTTGAACAAAGCATTACTCCACGTGACCTGACCCTCATCAACCTCAACACGTAAGCCCGCTTGGCGAGCCTGGTTATCCAGCTCAGCTAATGTGGCCTCCGCCTTCTCCCGTTGAGAGGTCTCAATCATCAGCAGTCCCGAGACCGGTGGCAGAAAAGGAATCACACTGCCTGCCCCTGGTAAGATTGAGACAGTGAACTCCCCATCCATCCAGCTAATGACATCATCTTCAAAGTCTAATTGAGTTCGGGTTTGGAACCACTCCCGTGCTTCTGTCACCTGTGCAGCAGCAACCGGATCCGTCTCAGCCCGAGTCACAACATCCTGCCAACCCAGAGCTGGGTTATACCCGGACACAACAAGCAGTGAGGAGCCAGGCACATCTTGCACTAAGGATCCTGTCACTGGTTGAATAGAAGTAGGCTTCAAGAGGCCATCTGGATCCACATCAATCTGAGCATGAGCCCGCACGCCCAACTCAGTATCTTTAATGACTAGACTAACAGCCTCAAGGTCTTTGAATGATTCAAGAGCAGTAAGGGTACTAGTATCATAGGTGGATGTATCTGCTTCTAGTGCTGTCACAATCGGGTCTGTATCAACATAGGCATATATAAAGGTGTCGTCATCGACTAATGTAGTCGAGGTCTCTTGAAACGTTGGATGATCTGCTAAAGTACCTTGCTCTTGCCTGTAGGTGGCGAGAACGGCTTGAAGCGCTTCTTGATGATTAGCAATAATGACATAATCTTCACCCACTTCAGCAGAGATCAAACGCTCCCCTAGTTCGCCATTAGTCTGAACGGTGATGACTATGTTATCCGACGTTGTTGACTCAAATTCAGCGTCTGCTGACCGAGCCCGTAGATTAGCTAAATACGCTTGAGATTGCTGTGGATCCTGGGTTCCGGCAACCATCACGACACCCGGAATAGGATCCTCAGCATCAGCCGTTACATTAGGCTCCACAACCGCCACGGAGAAACTCTGATCCAACCATTCCACGTTCCACGGTAGATCTTGCTCCTGAATACCTAACTCACTGGAAGTGACCAACGATTGCATCCGCGCTAATGTCGCCCTCTCTTCAGGTATCCCCTCTTGAAAGAATGACATAACAAACGCGGTATCTTGAGGAAGCAGTCGGCTTTCAGGAATCCTATCTTGAATTAACGGAGCCGGGGTCGGGAGCAAGCGTTGACAGGACACCACTAAACCTGAAAAAGCAGACAGGATCCCAAATCCAAGGTAAGAGTAACTGCATTGATATTGTCCCATACTGGAACCTCCTGTGAGTTTTAAGTTCAAGCATAGGGTACGAACTCTACTGATCGCCACTCTGGCCTACTACACCCTAGGACTACGATTCAGAATAAAGAAGAAGGGTTGCTGAACACCTTTGAAATCCATCAGCCCTAGCACAGCATTGTCATTCACTTTACGGAATACATCATAAATAGGTAGGTGGTCATAAATCATTGTGGCACTCACTTTACCGTTGTAGTCCATCATCCTTAGACGTGCTTGACTCTCTTCTGTTTTGAGCATCTGAGTCATTAGCTGTAGAACAGGTTGAAAGCCCTCCTCTTTGAGTTGAGGAAACTGTAGACCGAAACTCATCATGAAGGGGTTGGGAGCAACTTTGAAGAGAGTCTGGTCTGCGCTCTCGAAGATTAGCGGATGAACCTGATCTGGATCTACAAACTCCTTACCGTACCACCGTGCCGCCTTGAGTAGCCCATCCATAGGGTGATTGGTAGGTAATTCCGACCCTTGCCACCGACCTATCATGAATTGCAAATCCACAGGATCCAATGAATTGAAGAGTTCAAGAGCTATGGATGTGGTTGTGCCTTGCTTGAGTAGAGTGTCTAAATTATCTAATAGTGCTGACATTGGTTTATCTCCTATCGGTGTAGATTTCCATTTCAAGCCTCGTTAGCTCACTTTAATCTACCGTACACAGAAAAACTATAAGGCCAACCAACAGGCCAATTAAGATCCTCGACATGGGATGGATTGAAATGGACTAAGCTGGAGTCAGAATCAGATGTTAACTGGATAGTAATGGTGATAACAATTTGGGTCAACGGAGAATCACATAAGCTAGGGGTTAATCTGTCGGTGACAGAACTTCTACAAGAGCTAAAGCTGAATCCGAGGATGGTGGCTCTGGAATACAATGGGGAGATCCTGCACCGAGAGTACTGGTCTAAGACCACAGTTGCGGAGGGCGATCGGTTTGAAGTGGTGACAATGGTGGGGGGAGGATAGGATCCGTAGCAGACTGAGCTAGTACACCCTGAAGGTGCGCCGATGCTCCAAATCATCGACCATTGCCCCAGATCATCGACCTTGTCTAGGCCAAATCTAGGGCAACTGCTCATGTTATTAGAGGTGGTCCAATTTATCGATGACTAGTTGACGAGTTGACTCAACACACTGTGTCCAGTAATCAGTTCCACAGTAATGCTAATGATGAATCCTAGCATGGCTAGACGACCATTCCAGATCTCGGCTTGAGGGGTCCAGCCCATAACAAACTCGTTTGCTCCAGTCTTGAGCGCATTGTCTTGCTCTACGGCAGCACTATCATTAGGGATATTTTTAGTCTCCAAGGGAGAGGGTGCTTGGTTAGTCATAAGAACCTCGTAATCCAATTCACAATTATGAGACTCTCAAAACCCTGTGAATCGGCTGTGAAGTTTTATAAATTCTTTGCCACTAAGCCCAGGATCCTCTCCTAGTGACCTCAGAGTGCGTGTTGGATCCCTCTGCCAAGGTTCCCCAGAGTGGAAGGACAACCTGTTGGATAGAGATAGAACATCTGAGGTCCAGAACCCTGGAGCGCGAAAAAGCCCAGACAGAGTCAGACCCCGGCTGGACTAATGAGGGTATTGAAGTAACTGAGATACCGTTACTGAATCTCCCGTCAACAATTAGCGACCAAATGTATTTGGCTTGTGAACAATAAAGCTCAAAACCTGGCACTGTTGCACGTTGTCGAACCCTACAACCCGGATGTAGCAGTTGGGGTAACTGCTGCGGCAGGACTGTATCTCAGAGAGAACCTCTTGAGTAGACTTGGCACCAAACAAAGGCAACTTCCACATCGTCCAGTAGTACATCTCAGGTTCAGAGGTCTCATTGAACTCAATGGCTGGAATAAACCCCTGATTGAGGATGTACTGAATCTGCTTGGTCATCTGCATATCAGTCATCGGAGGCAGGTAGGATAGCGTTTCGTACCGACGCTCTTTAGGCAATGTTTGCATAGCTAGGATCCTCGCAGGTTAATTCAAGTAGAGCAATTCAAGTGAATCAGGTTAAGTCAGACAGGCCCGACCCAACTCTTCTTCAATTCAGGCCAACATCACCTCATCTCTGAGTTCAAGACTCAGGCATCTCGGTTCCATCTAGATGGGGAGGGACTTCAGACTCATATCCCTCGAACGTCGTGAGCTGGGTGATTTTTTCAAGGTGATGGCGCCGGTGATCCATGTTGGCCTCTTGGATCCCTGTGCAGACCATCTCCGGTAAAAACTCCGTGATCTCGGTAGCCAAATGTTCTCGAACCGTCATCATGCGAAACGCAAGGTCAGGGCTGGCTTGCAGGAGTTCAACCAAGTAGGCGTCCCCATCTTGCATCTTCTCAATAGGTGAGAACTGATTCAACCACAGAGCTCGTGGTGGATCCGTCTCCCGCAGTTGGTTATAGACTATCCGCATCGCCTGATAGGTCAAATAGCTAATTAGCGTTTTGGCAGTCGCCTTCGTTATCGCCTTCAGGTCCATGGCAGTACTCGCGGAATAAGGATCCTCATCTCTAGATCAGTAGTCTAGAGACTCGCCAAGGATCCATTCACAGCGTCATTAACGTGATCGATTGTGAGGATCCTTGACGTTCCCAAGAGTCGTGTTCTTACAGAGTATCAACCGCCTGGAATTCAAACTTGATTTCTTTCCACAGTTCACAGGCAACCGCTAACTCAGGGCTCCACTTAGCAGCCTCACGGATAACCTCGTTACCTTCGCGAGCCAAGTCACGGCCTTCGTTACGAGCCTGGATGCAAGCCTCCAGTGCCACCCGGTTAGCGGTTGCACCAGGAGCATTACCCCAGGGGTGACCCAACGTACCACCACCGAACTGCAAGCAGGAATCATCCCCAAAGATTTCCACCAACGCAGGCATGTGCCAGATGTGGATACCACCAGACGCGACGGGCATGACACCAGGCATAGCAGCCCAATCTTGAGTGAAGAAATTACCGCGAGAGCGATCAGCTTCCACGTAGTTCTCACGCATTTGGTCAACAAAGCCTAGAGTGATCGCGCGCTCACCTTCCAACTTTCCAACCACGGTACCAGAGTGCAAGTGATCACCACCGGACATCCGCAAGCACTTGGCCAATACACGGAAGTGGATACCATGATTCCGCTGCCGATCGATAACTGCGTGCATAGCTCGGTGGATGTGAAGCAAAATGCCATTGTCACGGCACCATCTAGCCAAGCTGGTATTCGCAGTGAAACCACCAGTGAGGTAGTCATGCATGATGATGGGTGCTTTCAGCTCTTTCGCAAATTCCGCCCGCTTGAACATTTCTTCGCAAGTGGGTGCTGTTACGTTTAGGTAGTGACCTTTGATTTCACCCGTTTCAGCTTGAGACTTGTGGATCGCTTCCATGACGAACAAGTAACGGTCTCTCCACCGCTGGAAAGGCTGAGAGTTGATATTCTCATCATCTTTGGTGAAGTCCAAGCCACCACGCAAGCATTCGTAAACGGCCCGACCATAGTTCTTAGCAGATAGACCCAGCTTCGGCTTGATGGTGCAGCCCAACAATGGACGACCATACTTGTTCAACTTATCCCGCTCAACTTGGATCCCGTGAGGAGGACCTTGGAATGTCTTCAAGTAAGCTACAGGGATCCGCAAATCTTCTAGGCGGAGGGCCTTGAGGGCTTTGAAACCAAACACGTTACCTACGATGGAGGTCAACATGTTGGTGACAGATCCTTCTTCAAACAGATCCAGCGGATAAGCGACAAACGCAAAGTACTGGTTGTCTTCACCTGGAACCGGCTCGATGTCGTAGCAACGGCCTTTGTAACGGTCCAAGTCAGTTAACAGGTCAGTCCATACCGTTGTCCAAGTTCCAGTGGAAGATTCTGCAGCCACTGCCGCACCTGCTTCTTCAGGGGGAACACCGGGTTGAGGGGTCATCCGGAAGCACGCGAGCAGGTCAGTATCCTTGGGCGTGTAGTCCGGAGTGTAATAGGTCAGCTTGTAATCCTTTACACCAGCCTGATACCCGGCTTTCGACTGTGTAGTTGTTTGTGAGTATGCCACGACTCTACCTCTGTGTAATCCACAACTGCGATAGTGCTGTAGACCCTGGATAAGATGCCTATCATCGCCTCTGGGTCTAGAGCACATTGAAGAAATAGCACTAAGAACCGGGCCTTGGCTGAAGACCACCAGACCGCCACTGGATACTGATTACAACGAACCGATCCATGCTTTCAAGTTCTTAAATACCTAAGCCATCAAATTGAATCGCCTGACTTAATCGCCTGACTTAGGTTTCCATTAGTTCATCAAGTCAGTCCAGTCAGATCCTGAGTAAACGTCTTGAGTTGAACGCTTACAGGCTTTCCCGACTGCTTACGTTCCACGTTACCACCGTTGGTGATAGGCAGATTATTACTTTATTTATGGGATCGATTAGTTCAATTAAACTTCGCAACACTTGACAGCAGACTTTGAGAGAAATCTAAACAAAACGTTAAGGACTTAATGCTTAGTAACCCCAGAGTCAGGGGACATTAGTGTGTAAGGATCCCATGCCTCATCGAATGACCCTATGCCTTGCCAAGAGAAAGGGTTACCTTACCAAAAAAAGGGGTCAGACAGCCTGCTTATGCACAGTTTAGCCACGGTAACGCAGGATCCTGACCCTAGTATGCCGGATCCACTCACGGATAAACCTGAAGTTTTATTGAATATGTCTTGATTAAGATCAGGTAATCTCGTAGGCAGCAGGAATGTAATTGAGTAGACGCACGATAGGAGGATCCGTTGGATCATGTCGGACGAGGGCGACATCAAATCGACAGTTGAGCTCACTGAGTTGAGGAAACTGACTTAGAAAGAGAGAGGCGGTCTGGATTAACTTCCTCTGCTTACGGGCATTGATCGCCAGTAGACCATCTTGATCGAGGTTCGCCGATTGCCGGGTTTTGACTTCAACAAAGATGAGAGAGGATCCTTTGCGAGCAATGATGTCGACTTCTCCCCACCGACACCGCCACTGTTGTGCCAGGACCTGCCAGTTCTGTTGTTGCAAATGGTGGCAGACTAGGGATTCACCCAAGTCACCTGTCGTTTGAGAGGCAGGGCGGGACATTACAAGTCGTTCTCTATGCTACTTAAATCTACTGTAGAACGAATTATGCTATTCAACCATCATTCATATCCTCACCACTGAAAGCTGGATTCTCACAACCCCACATCTTGGGTGCCTGTAGAGGACCAGCAAGGCGAGAATAAGCTGGAGGTGAATCACACACAAGGGGTTCTACCTTACCAATAATAATCTCGCGTAAGTACTCCGGTGCAATCACCTGGCAATAGTGCACTCCTTTTTTCTCTGGCCCTATGAAAGGGATGGGATTGGTGCGTTCCACATACAAAGCTTTTCCCACAAGATAAACTTTACTGTCTGCTGAGTTGACATAGGCAGCCACAGTTGGAGACTGACTTGTCCACTGTTCGCCAGTGTAGGTGACCCACTCTTGAAATATAATCTCATCAATAACGGGTATTTCTTCTCTGTTGAGTCTACGGAGCACTTTTACATAGGTCCGTCGGTTGATATCAGAACAGCTACAGCAATCTGGGATGAATCATGAGAAAGATCCATACATAGACAGCTTGGGGA
>CAYUEE010000005.1:0-86314 GCA_964443615.1 uncultured bacterium
GCACCGGGTCAATCGTTGTGGGGCTTTGACTATGAAATCTCGTTTGGATCCTCGCCATTGAAGCCCGATGATGCGGCAGATCTCTCAGGCATAATGAGGAGGATCTTCTTCACTTATGAGCTCAGGTCAGTCTGCGGATGCCAGGATCCTGATGAGCCCATTAAATAAGATCATGTGCCGTTGTTGCTTTCCCACAAGTCGCCATGCAAGTTGAATTTCAAGTGTTCCGTCAGTTGCCGCCCGCCGCCCCCCGGATGCAGTCCTTCCAGCTCGATGTCAGCCCCGAAACGACGATTTTGGACTGTCTCACCCACATTAAATGGGAACACGATGGCAGTCTGGCCTTTCGCAAAAATTGCCGGAATACCATCTGTGGCAGTTGCGCGATGCGGATTAATGGACGGGCCGCTCTGGCCTGTAAACAACACGTGGACGAGGAACAGCATGGCGACGCGCCGATTGTTATTGCCCCCCTCGGTAATCTCCCGGTCATGAAGGATCTCATCGTGGATATGACCCCTTTCTGGAGGGACCTAGAGCGAGTGGATCCGTTTGTCAAACTATCTCAGCCAGCACCTGACCAAGAATTTCGGCAGTCTCCAGAGGAGCGGGATCGTCTGACGGCAGCGAGTGGATGCATCTCCTGCGGGGCCTGTTATTCCGATTGCAATGCCAAGGAAGTAAATCCTGATTTCGTGGGTCCTCATGCCCTAGCCAAAGCTAGTCGGTTGATCCAAGATTCTCGGGATGACTTTGACCAGGCTCGGTTAGAGGCCCATAACAGCAATGCCGGTGTGTGGGGCTGTACGCGTTGCCTGAACTGCAATTTCGTCTGCCCAATGGATGTGAAGCCCTTGGATCGGATCAGCACTATTAAGCAAGAGATCTTGGCCCGCGACAAGAACCCAGTCATCCAAGCCAGTCGAGCTATTCGCCATCGTAAAACCTTGATTGAACTCGTCCGTCAGAGCGGTTGGATTGATGAACGGCGTTTCGGGTTAACAGTTGTGGCTAATCAAGGTCTCGATCTAGGTGGCTTCACAGGCTTGTTGCCCTTGGGTCTGCGTATGGTCTCTAAAGGTAAGTTTCCCTTCCGCTTCCATGCCTCCAAAGGATCCTCCACCGTCCGTAAATTGATCGATAACGTCCGTCGCACCACCCAATCCGGTCAGTCTTGAAACAGGCGCTGCGGATCCTTAGGTGTCCAAATCCGGTAAGGATATTCCTGGGAGAAGTCATAATCTCGGCCCACAATGCGAGCACTATTTAATCGCCCTTGGGCTGGAGATCGAATGAGTTTGAGCCCCTCAGCAGCGTCTGCACTCGTGAGTCCGGATCCTCGGGCATCAATGACGATATGACGAGCTTGCCCCGTTCCACGCAGCGATTGCCGGACGGCCCGTCGGAGTTGAACAGCGGTGGATCCAGTGACCAGCTGCTTAAACTCTACCGTTATGGATTCCCCGATAAACGGATCTCTCACCTCACAATCTGCCCGGCGCTGCCCCACCTGATTCCCCACCGGTAACGATTTCACGTCCCAGCCTTCCTCCTCCAGAATGCTAGCCAACGCTAACTCCGACGCCGAAAAGGAGCGCAACGACTGATCAATCGATCCCATCCGACCCACCCGCCGAGGGGCCAACACTCCACATTGCACTTTGATTTGCAACCCGTGCTCCACAGATGGATCGATGGGAGCAATCTCATCAAACCCGTCAACCACCTGCTCTGGGTTCAACTCAACCACTACGGATCCTGAAGGCCAAGAGGATACGGCGCGCAGACTAATCTGATTCCAGCCGGGGTTGAGGTAGAGATGAAAAGGATCCTCTTGATCTGCTGCTATCGGTAAGGTCCGGGTGTAGGGATCCTGCTCAATGAGAAGGTGAGGCGGCGAGGGTAAGGGGTCGAGGAGTCGAAATCCGATCTCAAGGCGGTTCGTATTGACGGTTAGGATCCGGGTCTCAACCGTGGGGATCCGTGGAGAAGCAGGCATGACATCGGTTCCTGATGACGAGACGATCTGAGGGGCAAGATGAAGTGTGTTATAAACGATCGCGGCAATGCGCAGTGACCTATTCTAGCCGCCCGATGTCTCTCTCCAATCTCTATGACTGATGATGCTCCTCTGTTCTCCCAAGCCCATTTGATGTCGGAAACATCGGATCCGGTTGAGCTCCCTCCTGAAGTTGATGTGTTGAACCGAGTCGACCGGACTTTGAAACGATTGACGAAACAGTGGTCTCTCTTCAAGCGAGCTCGTCAAGACTGGGACTTCAAAACCACAGGTCAATCTCTCCATGCCATTACCGATCATCTGCATGAACTAGCGCACCAGTGGCCCCTCGATCAACAGTCTATTCAAGCTGCTATCACAACGGACCAAACCTTCGTCACCTCCGCCGATTACCCTGCTGCACTAGAATTCTCCTTGAAAGACGCAGGGATCCCCGTTAAAGGTAACTTTCCCACCTACGAATTTCCTCCCTTTAAGCTAACCTTCAATCAGAAAACCCTAGCCGTTAAACTCAGTATGGGTCGCCGCTCTCAGCAGACTCACATCCGGGCGATTGCACCGCTGACTGCATGGATCCTGGAGCAGTACACCCAAGTGGTCAACAGTAAATTCGACACCGATACCTTTTGCAAAGAACTCCTACAGGGCTATGAGTACCTCAACCGCTTAACCCTCAACACCTCAGCCGTGAAATGGGGGCATCCAGTGGCCTTAAAAGATATCTATAAACTCCTAACCCTCCGACAATCTAGCCGACAGGAATACCCCGAATCATTATTTACCTATGACCTTGCCCGCTTACGAGAACAGGTGGAGATTACTTACGGATCCTATCGGTTTGAACTAGTGCCCTCACGGCAGCAAACCGGCGGCTTTCTATTAATCAACAGTCGAGGTCAGGAAAGCCGAGTGAGTAGTCTGGCTATCTATATATATTCATAAGCTAATATATTCATAAGCTATACGATAAGAGATCCCAATACAGATAACCATCTATTGAACGCTGTTTCTAAAATAGTCTCTAGCTTCGGCACTCCCTACATTGATCTTTTACACAACAACGCTACAGATAAGCAACGCTATGTTGAATTCAAGCTAGCTGAATCAGATATCTTGCTGCTTCTCTTCTGAGTTAGTAGAGAAATCGAGATGGGTTCAGTGGGAATTGTACAAAGCGAAGGAGAAAGGTATACCCATTATTGACGTACCTACAGACTTAAGGACTGAGGAAATACTGCAGATCATCAAAGTGAAGCTGTTTAACGAGACTCGACTAATAAGGCAATATACCCAACCCAACTCCACGATAGTAGTAGGCCAAAATTTGACTGAAAGACGCCCCTCCTAGAGCCATCTCCTGCGCTCCCCACTGACTCATACCAATGCCATGTCCGTACTTAGGTCGATAGGTCACATCCGGAATACTTTGTAAATAGGGCACTCCAGGAACCCCACGAGTTTGACCACCGCTACTGGAGCTGTACATCGCATTGACAAAGGTATCTCCGTAGACTAAAACCATCCCCCGAGTAGCCTGAGTCGCAGCTTGTACGGCAACGGATCGGCGCTCAAACCCTCGATACACCTGCGATCGGGTATCACTATACACATCAAAGAACCCTCTGGCATTCCGGTGATACAGCACATAACTCCGAGCTGCAATGGCTTGGGCCTTCAAGGCCTCTGGGTGAAATGTCGGACCAAGTTCAAATTCCACGACCCCGGCCACATAATTCTCAATATCCACCGTATTGATAACCATTACGGATCCGTACCCCAACAAGGCCATCTCACCGGGATACCACCGTCCATTCACCGCCACCAAACCATTCCCAGAAGGCTTCACCTGGAGCACAGGAGCCGCCGCTCCATTCAGTTGGATCCCTCCGGCAGAGGGTACCGCATAGAACCCTTGATTGGCGGGTAAACTCCCAATCGGCTGATCCTGAGCATCCGTGATCGTCGCCGGGGTGGAGGTCCCGATTGCAATGCTAGGAGTGTTATTAGCAATTTGAACCCGCACATTTACCATCTCGGCCCAGACGCGGAGACAGGATCCGTGCCAGACCCACCCGCTCAACACTATCAACCACACCAAGCGTCCAAGAAAAGCCTGCATAGCCTGTCCTACCAGAAGACACCAGCAGATATCCTAGGGCAGAGATCGACATAAGTAAATCTTCTTCATGGATCCTTAATTCGTTGCGACTTAGGTTCTGTTATGACTCAGAGTTAACACGGCCGACTCGAGCATAGATTTGCCAGCGGAAGGGATAGCTCACCCGGTTACCCCAAGCCACTTGTAACCGGTGGTAGAGATCAGCGAGAAAGGTCTCCCCACCTTGGTCAAGTAGCACCTGGTAGCCTGACACAGATTTGAAAAAGCCCACATAATCCTCCAGCGTCCATTCTTTGTACATGTAGAACACAGGGATCTCAACCTCTTCAAAAGGGAAAGGAATCGTTTGGTAGTGTTGCTGTACCCATACCCCTCGCGTCGGAACAAATTTCATGATGTGCTGCTTATACTCCTGTAAAACTGGAAAAATCGAACTGAGTTCAGAAGTTAATTCAAACTGGTTATAGCACCAAGCCGCAATAATCCCTTCAGGCTTCAGGATCCGGTTGACTTCAGCATAAAAACGGTCAAAATCGAACCAGTGTAAGGCCGAGCCAATCGTGAGTAGATCGACTGACTGACTGGGTAATCTAGATGATTCAGCGGGGGCCACGAAGTAACGGATCCGCTCATGTTGAAAAGCGTGCTCAATTTGCTCAAGGCTAATATCAGAGGCCTCAATCTGGTTGAAATGAGGGACTAATAATTGTGCCACTTGACCGTTCCCAGACCCACAATCCCAAGCCACGTCATGGTTAGGTGCTAGAGACGCTAAGTAAGTAATGAAGTCTGATGGTGGGGCTGGTCGATAGTTCCGGTAGATCTCAGCTTGCCGCGAAAAGTCATGGCGATGCTCCGCTGGATGCACGAACTCAGACATTACCACCCTCCAGATTGAGACAACTGTATTGACAAATCTCTGAACATAGATGACCAGGATCCTGTTGATACCCTACACGGCACGAGCAGCATAGGCCGTTGCCCCAATTAACCCCACCTGGGGATTGAGCACAACTTGAACGGGCACTGATGTGAGGACTGAACTGAGCCGCCCCTTATCCAAAAAGGCTTTCATAAACTCCCCTTGCTCCAGCAGAGGCAGAATCTTGGCGGCAATACCACCTGCTACGTATAGGCCACCATAGGGTAACAGCTTTAATCCTAAATTTCCGGCTTCAGCACCGTAGGCAGAGACAAACATCTCCATCGTTTTCAACGCAATCGGATCCGTACCGGTCGAGGCCGCTTCTGAAATGGCAGCTCCCGGATCTAATGTCGGATTGGCCCCAGACTCCCACTCATTAACGGACTTCACCAACGGCGTGGCCTCAAATGATTGCGTCTGTTGAAGAAACTGAAAGATTGAAACAATGCCCTGCCCTGACACTACCCGCTCAACAGACACCCGCCCTCCAATTTTACGGCGCAAGTAACTCAGGAGTTCCGCTTCAAGATCTGATCGAGCCGGAAAGTCACTATGTCCTCCTTCACTGGCATGAACCTGATATTGCTGGCCATCCCAAGTTAAATATGTCTCTCCTAAGCCTGTCCCAGCTCCCAAAACAGCGACAGGAGCTTGAGTTTGCGGTTCACCAGCCTGCAGGATCCGTAAATCAGTGTCCGGTAAGTTCAAAACGCCGTACCCAATTGCACTGAAATCATTGATCAGCTTAACAGTAGGAATACCTAAGTCTGATTGCAGCTTCACCGCGCTGAGTGTCCAAGGAAGATTCGTCAACTGAGCGGTTTGCTCTACCACAGGACCCGCTAGGGCAAAGCAAGCACTCCTGAGATCTGCCTGTCTTGATTGAGCCGCCTCCTGGATGAACTGTTTCACCATAGGGGCCAGGGTTTCATAGTCACTGCTGGGGTAGCGTTGCTCGTAGAGCGTTGTTAAGGATCCATCGGATGCCGCATCAGCTAGGCGTAGGATGGTCTTAGTGCCGCCAATATCCCCCGCAAGAACCTGTGTCATAGTTGAAACCCATAGCGCATCTGTCTAAGACTGTAGCGTACTGTGGAGCCCTTGGACTATTACCAACTAAACCTGAAAGTTTGCCTAACGACGTGTTCCAATCCCTTGGTAAAAGTAGCCTAGAGGCTTCGGTATACTATTGGCATAGGCTTGATGCAGATCTACTAATGTGAAGTACCGCTCGACTAATGTAGCAATGGGACGCGTAATTTGACACCCATCACCTATCAGGTTTTGAATAGGATTCAACCGCCGTTGCCACACTTGAACGCTCGGTTCAGGACTTAATCCGTGTTCAATAAAGAAAAAGTGTCCTGTTGGTTTCAATACACGGTGAATGTCTTGAAGGGCTTGAGCTGGATCCTTAATGCTGCAGAGGGTCCATGTGCTGACGATGCTGTCGAAACTCTGGTCATCGAACGGTAAGGCCTCCGCCGTTTGGTATGTCAACGTGACCGGGAACGGGGCGGCCTGGATCCGTTTTTGGGCAATAGAGTTCATCCCTGGATTGGCATCAAGTCCGACGAGCTGGGTGACTGTGGAGGGGTAATGCGGGATATTGAGTCCAGTTCCGAAGCCGATCTCCAATACGGATCCGTGAACTGTTGCGAGGAGTTGGTGTCGCCACTGTTTAAAGTCATCGGAGGCCATCCCCAAATCAAGCAAGCGTGGGAAGACCACTTTGGAGTAAAAACCAAGCATCGCAATCGAGCCTTCAAGATTGAATTTACCTCGGATCCTATCATGGAGAAATAGTCTCCTCGGAGGATCCTGGAGTACACTCAGCCTGGACATCACTCAACCATTCCTGTGAATGGGGTCTCACCGACACTAGGCCTCTGAGGTTAAGAGCGGGTCCAGTAAAGAGCCCGGTTTCAGAATGAACTTTCGGAGGCTGAAGTGTCGTTCCAATAGGCATGCGTGACCGCTTTGAGGTGAAATGTCGACTGAGGCAACGGGAAAGCGTTGAGCCAAACGGTCTGCTTCATCGGCAGAGGGTAGGATCCGGTCTCGCCCCCCGGCAATTAACATCACAGGAATGGATACCTGCTCAAGCGGTAACTGATTGACATCAAATTCACTCAACAGTTGTAGGCGGCGAACAACCACTGTCGGAGGCACAGAGTAGGCGGCATCGGCAAGTTGCTCTCGATCTCGGGGATAAATTTGATCAATGGACGCTAACCATCCCAAACCATACCGAGAGGTCCAACGATAAATCGGATCCGGCACCCATCTCAACCCACGCCACGCCTTTAACCATAGGGGGCCTCGTCGAAACGACGTAGCTGGATTCACCAAAATCATCCCCGCCCATTGACATCGAGGTTGACAGACCATCGCCAAAGCTAGGCACGCCCCGAAGGATTCCCCACACAACACAGTCGGTCGCCTAGGATCCACTAACGGAAAAGCGGCTTCAGCAAGACAACTCCAGGTTTCCTCGGGATCAGGATCCGCCCCGAAGGTGTGGATATCGAATAGGTCATCGAGCTCTACGGCTTGACGGTAGAACAGGCGACCCGTGGCGTCCATTCCAGGTAAATAGAGAAGTTGAGGGCGTTGCATCATGGCCTACTCTACAGAGACTCCTCAGCCGGATCCTAATCACCGAACGAGGCCTACCGTAAGTAAGTATACGACCGTAGCATTGTTTCAAAGTGAAATTGCAGTAATCGGGCTTCGGCTAGACTAATCCGTCGATCTCGTAACGCCGTTTCTGTAGCATGGTGTACGTTCTCAACCAGATCCTCCATACTGTACTGAACATAGCCCAACACTTCACTCACAGAGTCTCCTTTGATGACTTGAGTAACTCGGTACCCATCCTGTTGCAGTTGAATGTGTACAGCATTTGTATCCCCGAATAGATTATGCAAGTCCCCGAGGATCTCCTGATAGGCCCCCCCTAAGAAAATGCCCAGCAAATAGGGCTCATCTCCCGGATCATGTAGGGGCAGAACTGTAGCCACTTGGCCATCGTCATCAAAAAAACGATTGATTTTGCCATCGCTATCACAGGTTAGATCCGCTAGCGTTCCCCATTGGCGAGGCTCCTCACCCAGGCGATGAATTGGCATCACCGGAAACAGCTGTTCAATGGCCCAACTATCCGGCAGCGACTGAAACAATGAAAAGTTGCAATAGTAGGTACTAGACAGCAGTTCATCTAAATCTGTGACACCAACAAAATCTCGTCCAGTTCGCTGTTTTTCTTCATAAGCCAGGTTGCAAATGCAATCACAGCAATTCCAGTACAGCCGTTCAACCCGGGCGCGCTCCTGCAAACTCAAATGACCATCAGTGAACATTCTCAGAGCCGTATCCTTCAACTCTTGGGCTCGACGATAGTTTGCCGTCAGTGTTTCTAGGGTGATCTCGTGATACAGAACATCAAGTTCGTGGACAACCGCCGCATCAGACTCTTGAACCATGGGCAAGGATCCTAGCGTACTGGACGCGCAGCCCACTACATCAAACACCAGTACAGATTGATGAGACATAATCGCTCGACCACTTTCGGTCACCAGGGTTGGTGGCGCCACATCATGGGTTTGACAGGTCGTCAGGACGGTTTGGACCACCGTAGAGGCATAGTCGCGTAAATCGTAGCCTTGAGAAGTTTGAGCCGTCGATTGGGATCCATCGTAGTCAATACCCAGCCCTCCACCGATGTCGAGGTAGCCCATGGGAGCCCCGAGCTTGGCCAGTTCAACATAGAGCTGACTCGCTTCCCGAACCGCCCGACCATGCACACTGACGGCCGAAATTTGAGACCCGATGTGATAGTGGAGGAGCTTGAGGCAGTTCAATAGCCCCGCCTCGTGCAGAGTAGCCACGGCTTCAATAAGTTCATTCGCGGTGAGACCGAATTTAGCTTTGTCCCCAGCAGATGTCCCCCATCGTCCAATGCCTTGGGCTGATAACTTCGCACGAACACCGAGAATGGGAGCAATACCCAGTTGGTTTGAAATCTCAACCACTAAGGCGAGCTCGTGTAGCCGTTCGATCACGATGATCGGAGTTCGGCCCAATCGTTGGGCTAGTAGAGCTGTTTCAATGTAGTCACGATCCTTGTAACCATTACAAACTAATAAGGATCCAGGCGTATCCAGATTGGCCAAGGCAATCAATAATTCCGGTTTTGAACCGGCCTCTAAGCCAAACTGAAAGGGGCGACCATGGGTCACAACTTCCTCAACCAAGTGGCGCTGTTGATTCACTTT
This sequence comes from uncultured bacterium, assembly GCA_964443615.1. Taxonomy (GTDB): domain Bacteria; phylum Cyanobacteriota; class Cyanobacteriia; order Thermostichales; family Thermostichaceae; genus CAYSWV01. The sequence continues at coordinate 9,342 of CAYUEE010000005.1, forward strand.
GACCGGATAGACCCCCCTGTACACATTGGGATATCCAGCTGCGGCAATGGCTTGGTTGAAACTTTCACATACGAGCCGGATCCTGTCCGCCACAATGTCAGGGAACCGAATGAGCAGAGGCAATTGCAGACCTCGAGCTTGCAAATCCGTTACCAGTTGATAGAGATCAATGCCATTGGAATAGGCAACGGATGACTCCAACGAACGAGGATCCGTCAATTCCGGATCTAGATCTAGGCAGCCAGCTTGGTCCTTACCAGAGGATTTTAACTGAGAGGGTTGGCCGGTGGGCGTTACTTCAACGTGACCCGACGCATTGACTTGAAAATAGGGAGAACCCCAACCCGTGATTCGATAGAGTCGAGCGCTATCTTGCACAGTCCAGGGAGAACGAACCAAAGTCGACATAGTGCACCCCCAGAGGCGATAGCGGGTAAGGCCCGCAATGTACACACGAATTATGTATCATAGGAACCATTTCCGGGTTTTGTCAAGATTATCCTTGATTTAACTGTACATGAATACGATACTAGAAGCTGCTAGGATCCTTGCCTGGAGTGAGTTTGACCCACGTAGTGAGCGTGATAAGTTAATCCAGCCAGTTAGAGAATGCTCTAAATCGCTCTAGGAAGCGCCGATTTTCGCCGATTTGCATGCTGATCAACGTGAATGGGAGATCTATCGTCGTGGCTCCCTCAAGCCTGAGGTTAAAGTCTGAGGTTAACTCAAGGGCCAAGCCTGATGACAGTGCCAGGATCCAGTCTCCCTCCGCTCGTAAAAGCGTAACTCCCAGCTGACAGGGGCTGTAATGTCAATGTAAGTACGAGCTAGATGAGCGAGTTTGTCATGATGATCGGGTTCAAAATTATAGGCCAGGCTCAAGTGAGGCCAGGTTTTCAACCGAATAGGATCCTGGCGAGTGGTGGATTGCGACTGGGCCGCGAAGGCTTTGACCAGCTCGAGTAACCAGGGACACGACAGGATTAATCCATGAAAGTCGGACTGGATCTCCAACCGTTCAACTTGAATCACAGGATCCGGTTGTGTTTCTCGGAATGTAGTCAGGAGAGTTTCAAGCTCAACAAGATAGGTGGGGATGGCACTCCCATCATCATGAAAGAATCCCGTTAAGCTGCAGTGTGGCATGTACTGATGAGCCGCGTTGGGACCGCATTGAGCGATAGCCTCAGTCCAGTACTGTTCAATTTGGTGTGTCAGAGGGCCCGTTGGGCAAGCATAGAGGATTACTGTCTGGGCCATAACATATCCACAGGGATGACAATCTTAGATGACAATGAAGCTAATGCATAATTGGACAGGATCCTTATGAGCTTCGCGGACAAACTCACCCAGAGTCTTACTCGCAGTCAAAGTTTGCTATGTTTAGGCCTTGACCCTAATCCTGACTTATTGCCGGCATCCTACCACGGTAGCCATCCAACGCAGGTGAGTGCTTTAGCGGAGTGGATCCGTATTCAAATTGAGGATTCCGCCGAGTGGGTGTGTGCGTACAAACCAACATTGGGATTCTATCAGGCATTGGGGGTGGCAGGAATTGAACTGCTACTGCAAGTGTTGGACTGGATCCCGCCATCAATTCCTGTGATTCTGGATGCGAAGTACAGCGAACTGAACAGTAGTACTCTATTTGCAGAAACGATTTTCAATCGATGGCACGTGGATGCTGTAACGTTGTGCCCATTTGCCGGTCAGGATCAAGTGGCGCCATTTCTGCTTCATCCCGGCAAAGCTGTGTTCGTTCTCTGCCGTTCAGCCAGTCCAGCGGCAGTTACAATTCAGCACTTTCCGGATCCTGAAATGCCTCTATTTATGGAAGTGGCCAAGCAAGCCAAGGAATGGGGGACGCCGGAGCAAGTCGGATTAGAAGTGGGCGCACCCACCCCTGATATTTTGTCAAGGATCCGTCAGCTCGCCCCAGAACGCCAGATCCTCGCCCGGAGTTTATGGGCACAAGGTGAGAGTGTTAACCCCTTGTTGGCGGCTGGTTTAGATCAGAGTGGGGCTGGGTTAATTATTCCTGTGGCTCCAGATCTTGTGGGGGTTGACCGAATCAACGACCGGTTGAAGCAATTGCGCGATCAAATTAACCATCAACGGGATGAAATTATGTCTGGGGCCGCCTGTGATCTGTGGACGGCGAACGTGTGCTTTTTACATCAGGATCCCCGACAAAAGTTAATCCTGGAATTGTTTGACATCGGCTGCATTCTATTTGGGGAGTACGTGCAGTCATCAGGTGCTGTTCTACCGTACTACATCGATTTGAGAACCATAATTTCAAACCCGCGTATCTTTCAACAGATTCTGGACTGTTATGCCTCGATTCTCGAATCTTTGAGCTTTGATCGAATTGCGGGAATCCCTTACGGCGCCTTACCAACAGCGACTGGCTTATCATTACGGTTACAGCGTCCTATGATTTATCCTCGTAAAGAGGTCAAAGCCCACGGGACGAAAAAGGCGATTGAAGGCACATTTCACCCAGGAGAAACAGTGGTAGTCGTGGATGATATCATGATTAGTGGAAAAAGTGCGATTCAAGGAGCTGAAAAGTTAAAATCAGCAGGGCTAGAGGTGGAGGACATTGTCGTTTTTATTGATCACGAGCAAGGGGTTAAACATCGATTACGGGAGCATGGCTTAAAAGGTCACGCTGTGTTGAAAATATCAGAGATTACCGAGATCCTCCATCAAGCCGGGCGTCTCAGTGCAGAGCAGTATCGGATCCTAACCACCTCGGGCTTGCACTAAGCTGTGATTGATCATATTGATCGGATGAAGGATTGCCTAAATGAAGAACTTCATTCATCATAAGTCCAAGTCTGGCGTGCTAGACCCTGTTCTCTCTCCTGCTCACATCTATGACGGACACATCTCAACAGGATCCGAAAGCCAATATCTTGGTCGTCGACGACACACCGAATAACTTGCGGTTACTCTCGGGCATGTTGAAGGAACAGGGGTACGAGGTGCGCAGTGTCCTCAATGGTCGGATGGCTCTGACAACAGTCGAAGCGGAACCCCCCGATTTAATTTTGCTTGATATCACTATGCCCCAGATGGATGGCTACGAAGTCTGTGAGCACCTCAAGGCCAATCCTGCTACTCATAACATTCCTGTTATTTTTATTAGTGCTCTCGATGATGCCACGGACAAAGTGCGTGCGTTCCAATCGGGCGGGGTTGACTACATTACTAAGCCCTTTCAGGTGGAAGAAGTTCTGGCTCGCGTCGAAAATCACCTCATGCTTCAGCGTCTCCAGGGCGAACTACGCACGAAAAGCGCTCTCCTTGAAGCAGAATTTGCCCGCGCCGGTCAAGTACAATCCAGCCTTCTCCCCTGTGAGCACCCGCCCCTGCGCCATTTTGATTTAGCTGCTGAGTGTCTCCCAGCCAAAGATGTTGGTGGTGATTTCTACGATTGGTATCAGCCTACGCCGGATCATCTGTGTCTAACTGTGGCAGATGTGATGGGCAAAGGGATGGCGGCGGCTCTGCTCATGGCCACTGTCCGGGCGTCTCTCCGGGCTACCTTGAATGCGCTAGGCTCCCAAAGCACCCCCTCCACCACTGTCAGCTGCATCAGCGAAGCCTTGGATCCGGACTTAGCTGAGTCAGAAGCCTTTGTTACCTTATTCCATTTGCAAATTAATTTAGCCACCAGTGAGATCACCTACGTTGATGCGGGTCATGGCCACGTCTACCTCCAATGCACAGACGGATCCACCGAACGCCTTACCGTGAAAAATCCAGCCTTAGGAGTGGGATATACCCAGTATCGCTCCGGATCCATTGCTCTTAAGTCTGGTGAGACGGTGGTGATTTACAGTGATGGCTTAATCGATGCTCGTCCGGAAACCTATCAAGATATGGGGATCCTGCATCGACAGAGTGCCGGTGGGGACAGTGCTACTGCGGTGGTAGATAAGCTCGTTGTGTTCGCGAAAGCAGCTGGATCCTTACCTGATGATTTAACAGTGGTGGTGCTTCGGCGTCAAACTAATTGAGTGTGATTGTTTGTTCAGCATAATTATTTAAATTTGGATCCAGCTCAACTTCATGCTTTTCGGGAATCAGACTTCAATTGTAGGACGACAAAAGCTCCCTCATAGTTGGGTGGGTGGAGTGCAATGAATCCGACCAGCCTCTGATTGATCGCTCCGAGCCGCACAAAGGATCCCCAGTGCTACACATTGATCGCTCCGAGCTGCACAGAGGATCCCGAGCAAAATCATTGAAAATAGAAAGGACAGGGGACTGACTAGACCACCTTCTAGAGAAGTTTTAAATGATTTGGACAAGGGTATGCTTTCAGCGTAACCCGGACAGGGCAGAAGTTTAAGCTTCTGTGGCATATCTCCGCTCTCCACAAATTCTGTAACGTTTACGGAAGCATTGGTGTTTGTCGCAGGAAGACGGATCCGAACTACACTGACGTAGGTCTACTCAATTTCGCATTACTGAACTCGGTTATCTACCATGACAGCTCAGGATCCTACCTCACCACCTATACAAGACCTCCCTCGCCTCTCGATCTTCACGATGGTCCGGCTGGGCCTGTTTCAAATGGGCTTGGGAATGATGTCACTGCTTACCTTGGGCGTCCTTAACCGGATCATGATTGACGAGTTAAAGGTGTTGCCGTGGGTAGCTGCTGGGGCTATTGCCATGCATCAGTTTGTGAGTCCAGCGCGGGTGTGGTTCGGGCAGCTATCGGATGCTAAGCCACTATGGGGAATGCATCGGACAGGGTACGTGTGGATTGGAGCCGCATTGTTTACCAGTCTGGCGTTTGTAGCATTGCAAGTGATTTGGCAGATAGGTGAGAGCTTACAAGCAACAGGGTGGAGTGTAGGGACCTATGCCTGGGCAGGGATCCTGGCGTTGGTGTTCGTGGTCTATGGCTTTGCCTTAAGTGCTAGTTCAACCCCGTTTGCGGCCTTGTTAGTGGATGTGTCAGATGAGGATAATCGGTCAAAGGTGATTGCCGTAGTGTGGTCAATGTTGATGATTGGCATTGTGGTGGGAGCCATTATCAGTTCGACATTACTCTCGCAACCAGAACTCTGTGGGACTGAAATCCTGAATTACGATCCTTTGGCTGCAGCGCCCGCCGCTGATATCAGCCGGTTACGCCAGTCGGTCACGCCCGTATTCATTGTGGTTCCTATGATTGTGATGACGCTAGCACTAGTGGCAACAGCAGGGGTAGAACAACGGTACTCTCGATTTGCCCACCGCTCCTCCCTATCCAATCGAGATGACCAGGTGTCATTGGGTCAAGCCATCCGGATCCTGACCTCGAATCGCCAGACAGGGGTCTTCTTCGCGTTTTTACTTCTGCTTACCCTTAGTTTATTTATGCAGGACGCTATCCTGGAGCCGTATGGCGGTGAAGTCTTTGGTTTATGCATATCTGAGACCACCCAGTTGAATGCTTTTTTTGGCATAGGCACACTGATTGGCATCGGATCGACAGGTTTCCTCATTGTCCCCCGGATTGGGAAAGTAGCGACGACGAAGATGGGATGCTTGACAGCAGCTGTGTGTTTCGGGCTCATTATCCTGTCAGGGTTTGCGCAACAGCCAGCAGTCTTGCAAGGATCCTTGGTTGCCTTCGGGCTCGGATCCGGAATGATTACGGCAGGCGCAACGAGCTTAATGTTGGATTTGACAATTGCAGAAACAGCTGGAACCTTTATTGGCGCTTGGGGGCTAGCACAGGCAATGGCCCGAGGCTTGGCGACGGTACTGGGGGGAGCTGTCCTAAATGTTGGGAAGTTAGTGTTCTCAATGCCTGTGTTGTCCTACAGCTTGGTATTTGGATTGCAAGCAATAGGGATGTTGCTAGCCATCTACGTGCTCAGTCGAGTTAGTGTTCAGGAGTTTCAGGCCAACGCGCAGCAGTCGGTAGCAACAGTAATGGCAGGTGAGCTAGACAGTTAGGATTAACGGTGATCGGCTAGAAGATCAAAGGATTTTAAGCAATGTACGATCCAATTCATCAGCAGGCAGTACCTAAGGTTCAACAAAGGTTCAATTACAGTTCTCGCTCGATAGGCTAAATAATTGCAATAGCGTAGGACTGTCCTGCACTTAGGGTAGTTCAATTGCCATTCAAGTCAAACATTGCACTCAAACAAATACCCAGAAGCTTAAGAACTCAAGGATCCTCATCCTCTGCGACTGCCTGCAGAAAATTGAGCCAAATCGCCTCAGCCTGATGATCCACCCGCCTCAGGATCCGTCCTGCCAGCCCTGACACCGGATCATGAACGTCAACCGACCACTGATTGACCGTAGTCGCCCAAGTCACCTCCCAATCCCCCATCAAGTAGCAGGATCCCCAACAGGGATAGGATCCTAAGATCCCAGCTGATTGGACATGGGCGTGAGGGTATTTCAAATCAACACCGTCTGACACGACTGGAATCCCTTGATGTGTAATGGCTAGTGAGCTCACTAATCGATGAAATTGCCACTTTTCCCGCATCCCCAGACGACCCGCTGTCCAAACATCGGCATAGGCTAACCGGGCAGTTGGATCCATTTCAATCGCAATGGTTTGCTTAAACTCACTGTTTTGACCTGGAATCATGGGATGAGGGATCCAGATGAGGCTACTACGGGCCGCTAAAGTAATGTCGATGTGTTGTGTGGATAAACCAGGGTGGAGGCGGGTCGCTCCCTGGGTTTTAATGCGAAGGTGGCTATCAGGATCCAATTGAATAGAAACCGAATGCTGGTCCCCAGCCAGTAAACCACCATTTGGGTTGCGCAGATACAGACAAGGCCGAGCCACTAACGGATCCAATGGACCTAGCCACTGCAAGGGTGATTCACAGTATTGATGGCTAATGCGTGTGGATCCGCTTTGGGCGTCGGCGATCAGTTCGGCTTGACCTTGGTTGCGAAAGGACACTTACACTCTCGAGGGCGATACAACAGGATCCTGGACTCGGTGTTGGTAACTGCGCACTTCATCCATAGCAATTTGCCAGACAACCCGGAAGGATTGGAACGCATCTCTGGAGATTTGATCCTCATTCAATGCTGTCACAGCATGGGTCAGGATCTGTTGCAGCTCTAACCGCAGGGTATCAGCCTCTTGATAATCTCGCGTTGTCGGCACCTGTTCCATCACTTGTAGGACCTTAGCTGTGAGACCATTATCTTCATTCTTTAATTTCTGTTCTCGCTCCCGGGCGACATCCATCACAATCTGCCAAACTACCCGGAACGATTGGAACGACTCTTCTGACAATCGGTCCTGATCAAGATCAGCAACGGCATTAGACAATGTTTGCCGTAATTGGCGCCGGATCTCCTCCGTCTGACTATACTTCGTGGCGACATTCACCTGTTCCATCAACTGCAGGACATTCTCTGTATAGACATCTCCGTTATTTTTCTGCCGCGCCTCGACAATTTTCTTCAACTCCCACAACCAGGATCCGAGCAATAATACGACCGTTAAAATCAAGGCTAAATAATCGGCATTCTCTTGGATGAAGGAGGGTTGATCGCGATTGTAGTAGTCGGCGGCTCCCTCATGAATGGGGGCTAGGATCCGGTTGGCATCACGGGGATCCCGAAAGTTAGTCACCAGTGGGCGCACCTCCAGAATATGCTCAGGCACTTCCTTCATGATTTCTTGCCGATGGTCGATCAGCACGTTAGCAAGGGCGGCAACCACCTCATTGGGGAGTGAGTCACGGGCCAGCAGCAGCCGTTGAATTTCAACAGTAGGAAGATCCTGCGCGGGCAACGGGGGTGTACCTCGGAAGGTCCCTTCCGGGATCGTCGTGGGTTCCAGAGCGGGATACTTAATGCGGAGAGCAGCACCTTGATCGAGAGGAACGAGCCGATTCTGTCCCGTTAGCATCAGAGCCTCTATGTTGGGATTGCTCAGAGAGCGAATCCGAAAGACCGCATTGGCTTGACCACTGAAAAATAGATTATCGGCGATACCATCATCCTCCCCAACGAAGGTAAAATCCCCAGCGTCCAGATTATAGTGAGCCGCAATATCCAAAAATGTGCGGTACTGACCTCCACTGGTAGGTAGAGCAATTGTCTTACCTCTCAAATCACTAAACGATTGAATTGGCGCAGTTTCATTTACAATCGTCAATGCCTTATCTGGATACAAAATTGCAACAGTCCGAGCCCGTTCCCCTGGAGAGACATCGGCTTGAGCTGTCGCTAGTTGAATTTCATTCGCCTCCAGCCGATCTAAATTATCCGACGTTCCACCCGTCTCGATGACTTGAATATCAATGTTTGGGTAGTATCGCTCAACAACAGGTTCAATAGCACTACTGAGAATAAAGCTATCGCCCTCTTTAGCCCCAGCCCCTAGGGCAACGGTATAGGATGTCGAGCGCTTGAGTAACGACCATCCGCCTGCAACCAGCAAGCCCAGGCTCGCAGCCCCCAACGTTACTAATACCAACTTACTAAACAGATCCTTACCCAATCTTGTTCGATTAGACGAGCGTTGCATAGTTGTAGCCTCGGTAACCTAATGCATGACTTACATCTACAGGACAGATCACAGGTAAGCCCTACTGAATTCATCACATCTAAGGGTGATAATCGGCATCCCCTGCTGAATGTTTTGACGCACTCCCAGCGACGTTCAGTCATCCTCCTCGGCCTACCACACTCGGAAAAATAGTGGGCCTATCCCTGGAAACCTTGGGGCACCAATTGGGATACCAATGCTGCAGACAAGGTTTCTATCTGAGGGCATCAATCACCAGCACTGCTCAAAAGTTAACGTAACACCAGAGAAGATTAGGACAATAAGCTAAAAACCTTAACTTTCAAGAGGATGTACCTGAATAGGACAAAGTCAGGAGAACTACTACTTTATTGAAGGATTGCAGTCCTGATATCTTTGAATATCTTCTGATTAAGATCCTAAAGCTCCTTAGACTTTTCCAAACCCATAAGCAATACTGAAATTCAATGCAATCAGGTTACTGTCCATGCTCACTACGGCTATGGGTCGACAGTCAGATTGCACATCACTCAATGCTAGTGCACACAGCTGCTGCAACATTATGACAGTTGTTCCAGGTGTTAGTGCTCGCAGAGATTCGATCTTGCCCATTTGGATCCTAGGTTTACAAGTTTTTTTAAGTTTTGGAGGCTTACTCATGAATGAAACTATTGCGCCAGGTAATCGCAAGATTGCGGTAGGTGGGGTTGCAGGGGCTTTTGTAACTATACTGGTCTTTTTGATCGAAACCAGCTCCGATATTAAGATCCCACCCGAGGTTGCTACTGCAATTGGCATTATTTTAACAGCCACCAGCCACCAGCTTCTACCTCACCCCAGAAACCTATCACGTGAAAGCAGCCGAACCACCTAGCTAGCTTACACGCGGAGGGACATATCCCCTCATTTGAGATCTAATGATTAGGTCAGCTTTTTGCTCTTCCGTGAAAGCGAACTCTCAATTTGGCAATGGTTCTGGCGGTGATATTTCTGTCATTACGGACAACCTTAAAATTAGGTCTGGAAGTCAAATTGCAACTCAAACTTTGTTTGGTGGAGATTCTGGGGAGGTTTATATTGAGAGTGGTTCTTTGAACTTAACAGAGGGTGGGATTATTTCTACTGAGGTTCTCGGCAGTAGCAGTTCTGGTGGTGATATTATCATTTATGCAGACGAAGTAATCTCTATCTCTGGATTTTCAAATCCCATCATATCACCTGAAGGGGAGATTCTTCTTCAACGAATTAATAGTGGCATTGTCTCATCCTCTGATAGCTCTGGAAATGCTGGGGATATTAGAATACAAACACATGGTTTACGCCTTGAAGATGGAGGGGTTGTTAGCTCTTCTGCTACAAATTCAACTGATGGGCGAGCTGGAGATATTTCTATTTCTGCGAAAAATAGTGTCGAGGTCCTAGGTCCTGAAACAGGCATTACCGCGACTAGTTCTACTTCTGAGACTTCGGGTGATGTACTAATCGACTCAAACCTTCTTACTGCAGAGGGTGGAGCTCAGATAAGTGTTGAAGCCAGTGGCTCTGGTGATGCTGGAACTTTAATCTTAGAAGTGAACAATATTAAGGTTATTGATGGCAGTACTTTTTCTGCCTCAACAACCTCTGGAGAAGGAGACATTGCTGTTGTTGCTGATAAACTACTGATCAGTAATAATTCTTCAGTCGTTACTGAAGCTGTTGGAGATGCTTCCGGCGGCAGAATAAGTATCCAAGCTGAGGTAGTTGGAATAATGGTTATGAGTAAGATATCTGCCGATGCGGAAGGACCTGGAGGCCGTGTATCGATTATCAGCCAAGGTATCTTCCTTTCAGCAGATAGTTCAATAACTGCAACTTCTGAGAGTGGACCTAACCTTGATGGAGATGTAACTGTTGATACTACTTATCCAGAATCTTTTGTGTTGCTGAATGAACCAGCTGTTGAGAGGGAGCAATCTAAGCCAGCGCAAGGATGTGAAGAATCTGGCATCAAGTCAAGCCGTTTAATCAGTATCGGGAAAGGAGGGGTAACTGAATCCTCCTCTCATTACCTTTCTGATAACTCTGTTTGGGAAGATGTAATGGTCTCAGAGACAACACATCCTCGCATCAGAACTGAGGGACACAACTACACTTCAATAAACAAACCTGTAGGACTCTCTTTGAATGCCGATGGAGAAGTTGTTTTGATCTCTACGATTACACACCCTTGTCAGAATAGACTATAGTGAATGTCTTTCGATTTGTGTTAGTCAAGTAAACTACAGCAATTAGACTTTAATTGTGTGAGTGCTATGTATTAGCTATTCATTTATTTCAATTCCCTATTCAATCGAAATTAAAAGCTCTTCTGCTAACCCTTCACTCTTTAGTGATTCGAAACCTAGTTGCCGAGTCAACTCATACCATCTTAATCGTTGAGTTGGATTCACAGGATCCTGAAAGTACGACTCACCGGTCCAGTGAATGATGTCATACCAAGCTTCCATAGACTTGAGTATTTCAATTTCTACAGCATCAAAAGAAGTGAAACTCTCTCTACGACGGATCCAACCATCTACAACTAAATCTGGCTCAACAGATGAGTCAGGATAGCAGTCAAGCATCAGGTACCAATGATAGAGCTCCCCAACCCGAAGTGCATATTGAGGATCCTGAGGAATCGATAGTTTAATTAACCCAGGACCTTGTAAAAGATTGACTTCTCCACGATAGATAGTCTGATCTTCTTTTCCATTGAGGAGAATAAATTCAATTTGGCTTAGTTGCTCTGGTGGATACGGAATGTAAAACCAGAAAGATGGATAGTCGCTAATAGTGTAGTCTTTGGTGTTGTTAGCAATTAAAGCTGTCAATGGATGGAGGGTTTCCGGACAGGTTGCAATTGGCCTCGTTGTTCCAGGAGTCGAGTTCCCTTTGGGTGTACCACTTGCAGGAGGAGAAGGAAGCACAAAATCTGTCTGTGCTGGTTCAGCCAATACAGGTACTAGCAGAGATAGGCTTAGACCCATTAAGAACACTAGCCCCAGTAGACACTTAACCATAAGGATCCGAACCTACGACAACAGCTGCTTTCTCCTGCTCGTTATGTTACTGCATAACATTAGGCTCAGGGTAACACTTATTAAGGAAAGAGTCGGTGGAATTACGGGGATCCACCCGCCATAGAGTAGTCCGATCCACCAGTATCCTCCCCACAGCACCAGCACGGCAGCACTGAGTCTAGCAACCTGCCATTGCGGCTTAGACCCGTACCTAAATAGACTTGTCCCCACAGCTGACCAACCCAGGATCCAGATCCCTTCCCCCCACCAAGGCCACCACCACCAAAAGGAGTGATCACTGTCAAGTACTGCACTCAGGATGTGACTGACGGCATGGGCGTGCACATGGATCCCTCGCATTCGACCCAATGGCGTATCGTGAACATCCGGTACACTCACAGCGGTCACACCCAAGAGAATGACCCGATCACGAATCCACTCCGGATTTAGATCAGAGCCTGGATCCAGAATGTCCCGAAGGGAGATCGTTTGGGCCAGTTGGGTGGGATCTGATGTATTGCGATAACGCATAAGGAGCTGATCTCCCCCCGCATCCAGAGTCTGATATCCACCACTGTCAGACCTAAGTTGTGGCAGGATAACGGATCCTAACTGCCAACGGTTATGCTCAACAGCGATGGGGATCCCTTCAGCTAGAAGATAGCGAGCGGCAAGTTGAAAAGCTAGCGAATAGGGCGTGGAGCAACTATCTTGTTCTGCAGCAGGATTATGAGATAAAAGATAACGCCGAATGGTATAGTTTGCCTTGTGAAAATCGACATCATTGAAAAGATCTACGAACCCTACCTGAGAGTTGATCCCTACCGCTGGAGGTCTGATAGGCGATGGCCCCATTGCACAAATTGTAATGAGATTGGTCTGCTGCCTCACTAAAGATGTAAACGCTTCCGAGCCCGGTGGTTGAGGTCGATCCCGGACAATATCCAACCCAATCACGCGAGGATTATGGAGCATCAGTGTGTTCACCAATCGAACTAAAGTCTCATCGGATAGAGGGTAGCCATACTGTTCGGCTCGAATATCCTCTTCATCAGCGGCCACGATCAAGAGTCGAGGATCCGGCTCCTCAATCGGTTGTGATTGTTGAAGGGAATCAAACGCCCACAGTTCCCAAGCTTGCAACACTCCTAGAGCACGGATTCCCATTACCATAGTAGTGATCAATACACTAACTGAAACTAGAGTCTGCCAAGGGAGATCAGGTGGTTGAGTCTCTGGCTTGAGATATCCTTCCACCCAAGCTTTATCAAAGACAGCTTCATAAATGCGATTTTTGACTCGGATCCTACCCTGTTCCTGGAGGACAATTCCAGACAGTCGGAGTTCTAGTTGTTCCAATTGTGACGTGGCCGTGATATATCCTTGAATGAGCAGTTTGTGGTAGAGGTCGAGTAAATGCAATTTGGAACGGCTGTGCAGTAAACGATCTCGAATAGTGCGAAGATGTTCAGGCTCATCTTTAGACTTCCAGCCATCAATAATCCTATACCGAACCAGTTGAGCCACTCGCTCTGGTTCAGTTCCTGCCATAATTCTAGGTTCTGCACTCTGTGCCACTAAATCACAGACTTTCTGGGTTAAAAAGGGTTGTCCATCAGTCCAGTTTAAGATCTCTTGGAGCACAGCTTGCGGATTCTGAGCTTGAGCTTGGAGACCGGGTTGAAGAACTGAGACTTCTGGGAACTTAAAGCCAGTTAAGTCGATGGCGCAGCCAATATTAAATGGAGTGGCATAGAGATCGCTAATCAAATCAGAAGGCGTAGCCACACCTAGAATGGCAATGCTTAATCGTCGATAGTCTGGAGAGCTCGCTCGCTTGTCGTAACAATGCCGAATCAAAGCAAAAAAATCAGCTGTTGAGAAATTAAGGCCTAGGACACTATCTATTTCATCAATGAGAATAACCAATCGGCCTTGAACCTGCTGAAGTAATACTGTCTCAATGAAATAGCCTAAGCGTTGGACAGGGGGTAATCCATCATGTTCAGCTAACCAATGGCGTCGATTAATCTGTAACTCAAACCCACTGATTAATTCCTGAATTATTCCTCCGTACCACTGGGATGCAGTCATATCATGGGTGCCAATGCCTGATAGTTCAACTTCAGCGCAGGTGAACCCCTGAGCTTGTAGTCGCTGCATCGTTCGGATCCGTAAGCTAGACTTCCCCATCTGACGCGCATTGAGCACGTAGCAATAGTCTCCTGCAAGCAGCGCATTATACAAAAGATGATCAGCAGGTCGAACGACATAGGTTGTGGCCTCAGTTGGTAGACTGCCACCTACTTGGTATGGAGAAGGATCCTGTATCATAAGACTAAGTGACTTTAAGTTGATGATGTTGCAAATTACCCACCCGTTTTTGCAACTCACTAAAGCCTATCATGCTAATTGAATGACATCATTCATGGGGTTAAACTTAGGATCTGGCGATTGCGGATGATAACCCGGTGCTGTGAAAAGTAGAGGCAATACAATTCACATCGAGGTTTCACATCATTACCCTGCAGAGAAACTAGACCCATACTTTGAAGATGATAGGTTTCGATAGGGTCTAAGGGTGGTGGTTGTGTATCATTAACTAACTGATCAAAGGCGATAGCCAGGTCAGGAGAGTGTTGTAAGGTCATAAAATGCTGACGGAGGTGAGCACTATAAATGCCTGCATTAGTAGGAGCCTCCTCAATAAGTTGGTCTACGGTTATTTCAGGATGCTGCTGCAGGTACTTAAAGGCCATTTCTAAAAGACAGGGGTGACCACCCACTAAATTCAACAGATTGAGGAAACCATCCATACCAATTTGGGGACTAGAGGATGGCATTCCACAGTATTGTGCTAAAGTTCTAGTCTGCTCCAGATTGAAGTCTGGCAATGTTAAAGGGAGACCAACATTGAAGGGGGATTGTTCAATATGCAGGGGTAGGTAAGCATCTGTAGAGTACACAATGGCCATCCGTAATTGACCCCACAGAGGACGACGTTGGGCCTTCTCATACCACGACCGTAAGAGGGAAAACACATCTCTATAAATATTAGAGTAGCTAAAGAGTAAATCAACATCATCCAAACATAAGACCAGCGGAGTCCCGGACTGAGGCAGTAAATACTCCTCCATGTAAGTTGTGCAACTGACCTTACTGCCAATTCCTGCCTCATCCCAGTAATCCTCTAAATGATTTGGGAGTCCTAACTGGTGACTGATATTAGAGCAAATCCATTGCAGACATTTACTAGTGCTTGTAAAGTGCAGTAGCTGATCAGCTAAGTTAAAACTCAACAGAGTCGTGCGGTACTCTTGAGCGTTTAATTGAGACATCACCTGAGACATTAGAGTGGTTTTGCCGGTTAACTTAGGGGCTTTTAGTCGAATTAAGGATCCTGGCTGCCTCAAAGTACTAAGACAAATACTCTCAGCAGGGGGGCGTTCGACATACCCTTCCCTATCTACCCCAGGTGGAACAGGAGGAGCAGGAAGGACAGGAGGGGCTACAGGCACAGGATCCAATGAATCAGGCAGATCAGGAAAGTAATAATCTTCTTTGTCAAGGGTGAGTCCAAAGGCCTCGAAACAGTACCTCAAGCTGGTGCGATCGACCTTAACTTCACAGGCAAATATCTTAGCTAAGGTATCAATACAAAGCTGTGTCCGCCCGCTTAAAGCCTCGAAGGTGAATCGTTTACCAGCGTTCTCATTCTCCTCAGACTCTTGTTTCGCCTGCTGAAGCTTCTTTAAACCTGCCAAGGTCAGAATAACGCCTCGCTTCCGTTGCATTGACTGGTCGCAATTCTCTGAATTAGACAACACCATAGGACTTAACTTAACTCATCAATGGTTGATATCCTAGGCGCTGTGAGTGGATTTTTCTAGAGCTTGAACAAGACTTCATATAGCTTAAGGAGATACAGCATTTGCAGAGATTGGAGATACACCTGATAAGGTCAAAACTTTGTCCTGACTGGGTTCCAGTGTGTGCGCTCGCGTCAGAAAATGGTGGATGTCGATTAGGACCTCAGTAAACTCAATCTCTTCGCTATCTAGTGGCACCTTAAGTTAGGCTTCCCCTGAGATAAATGCCGCTTAAAGTCACTAAACTTATGAGGCCTGAAGTACTTAAATTCTCATACATCACTTATGGTTAGTGGGAATGTTTGTAACAGTAACGTGAATTATTGAGGAGAACATTCGTCTAATCGATGCCTGTCAAGGATCCTTTGATAATCGTGCTGTTAGGCATTGAATTGATAAGTAGCTAGCATTTCTATCGGTTCACAGGTGGCTAGGCTCATTACTTTAAAGACTACTACATCATCCTCAGTACCTCATCCTCAATCAGGCGGCTCAATGCTCTGCTAGCCCGAATGGTAAGTCTTTACTACTAGAACCACAGGGGCCTTAAACAAGAAGGAGATGTTTGCCCTGCACATTTTTGCTCTACATACTCTTGCACACGTGAGGAGGTTCCTCAGGAAAGAAGAATTGACAAGGATCCATACTAAACAGTAAGATCCCTGTTCTGTTAATGCACTGTAGCAGGTGCTTTCGGGCCTCGAAGACGCAGGTCGACGAGATCGGCTCGGTGACTCAGTTGATTTGGGAGCATGGACTCCTACTCAGGAGAGACTCTTGGCTAACGTAGTTGTCATTGGCGCTCAGTGGGGCGACGAGGGGAAAGGTAAGATTACCGATCTGCTGAGCGAAAAGGCTCATGTTGTCGTTCGATATCAGGGTGGGGTGAATGCGGGTCATACCGTTGTCGTAGGGTCCCAGACCTTCAAACTCCATCTCATCCCCTCTGGGATTCTTTATCCTGATACCCAATGCTTGATCGCCAGCGGCACTGTTATTGATCCAGATGTTCTAATTCAAGAACTCAATCAGCTCCAGGACTTAGGCATCACCACCGCCAACCTTTTCATTTCCGAAACAGCGCACATCACCTTGCCCTACCACCGCCTAATTGATGTTGCGGAAGAGGCTCGACGGGGTGCCTATAAGTTGGGCACAACAGGACGCGGGATCGGTCCTACCTATGCAGACAAAGCTGAGCGTATGGGGATCCGTCTGTTGGATCTGATGCATCCCGATGATCTCAAAGAGCGGCTACGTTGGGCAGTTCCTTATAAGAATGTGCTTCTAGAGAAGATCTACAACCTACCGCCATTGGATCCTGAACAGGTCATTGAGCAGTACTTAAATTATGCCGAACGGTTGAAGCCTCACGTAACTGATGTGGCATTGATGCTGACAGAAGCCATTGATAATCGTAAGAATGTATTGTTTGAGGGAGCCCAAGGGACACTCTTAGACCTCGACTTTGGCACCTATCCCTACGTTACTTCATCCCATCCTATTGCTGGCGGTGCCTGTGTGGGAGCAGGTGTCGGTCCTACCTCGATCGATCGTGTGATTGGAGTGGCCAAGGCCTACACTACCCGTGTGGGAGAAGGTCCGTTTCCCACAGAACTCAAGGATGAAATTGGAGACTTTCTCAGTGAAACTGGAGCTGAATTTGGTACAACGACAGGCAGGCGCCGCCGATGTGGCTGGTTTGATGCTGTGATCGGTCGGTATGCGGTTCGGGTTAATGGTCTCGACTGTCTAGCTATTACTAAGCTGGATGTCCTGGACCAGCTCGATGAAATCAAGGTCTGCGTCGCCTATCACTGCAATGGTCAAGAACTCCGTCATTTTCCCAGTAATGCCCGTACCTTCGCACAATGTGAACCTATTTTTGAAACATTACCTGGTTGGAAGACCTCTACTCAACACTGCCGTTCTATTGAAGAGTTACCCGCTGCTGCCCACGATTACTTAAAATTTCTAGCTCAGCTAATGGACGTCCCAATAGCTATCATCTCATTAGGAGCGGGTCGTGAACAGACCATCATTGTAGAGGATCCGATCCATGGGCCTAAGCGAGCACTGCTTTATCCCAATGGTGTGCCAGCAACCCATACCTTGACACCTAACTAACCCTAAACGGATATCACCGCACTCACTGACACTGACTAGGTATGCCAATGGTTGAGCTAACAAACGAACGCCATAGATTCTGAGCACCCCACGACTGTTATGTATCAATTGCTCATCCTAGACAGTGACCTTAGGGTTTCTGACATTGGCTCCTGAGTTAAAATAGGTGATAATCGTAATAATTATTTAAGGTTAGCTGCGGCTACCGGGGTAGAGGGCATCAGATGCTAAACCGGAGTGTGTTGTTGGTGGTGGCCGGGATTCTAGTAGGCAGTCTAGGCGTTTACGGAGTCACTCAGGTTAGGGGGCAAACTCAAGAGAATGAGTCTGAAGCAGCGGTGAGTCAGGATCCTGTCCCTCCTGAATCATCGGATCCTGTGATTACACGAGTTGGAGCCCTGGGGCGATTGACCCCTCGCGGCGAAGTGGTTGAGGTTGGGGGGCCAGTTGGGGAGCGTATCGGTCAGCTCTTGGTGGAAGAGGGCCAATCTGTCGTTACAGGGATGGAACTGGTTCGGCTGGAAAACTATGATGAAGTGGTAGCACAACGGAACTATGCCACTGCACAAGTTGAAGAGGCCCAGGAGCGATTGAAGGCAGAAGTGGCCCTAGCCGAGGCTCAAATTGCTGAAGCTCAAACGCGCATTTTACAAGTTGAACAACCACAAACTGAAGCTATTCAGGCACAGAAAGCGACCCTACGACAGTTACAAGCTGAGCTGTCAGATGCCAAAGCTGATTTAGCACGGTTTGAACAGTTATTTCAAGAAGGGGCAGTTGCGGAGCAAGCCTATGAGGATGAAGTTCTTAAGGTTGAGCAGAAACAGGAAGCATTAAATAATGCTCAATCTCGGTTAGCAGAAATAGAAGAGACTCGCCGAGTGAACCTCACCAATGCTCGGGCTCAAGTTGAGGCAGCTGAAGCCAATTTGCTGGTTGCACGAACACAGGTTCAGCTGCAGTCATTACAGAGAAATGTTGAACTTGCTGAAGCTCGACTAGAACGGTCGATTATTCGTGCTCCTCAAGATGGCACTATCTTGAATACTCTCTACCACCCTGGCGAAGCCATTATCGCAGAAGAAGGGATCCTAGAGCTAGGCAACACAGAGCAAATGATGGTCATTGCCGAAGTGTATGAAACCGATATCCGCCGCATTCAAGTTGGCCAATCGGCTGAGATCACAAGCTCAGTCTTCGAAGATCCCCTAGTAGGAGTTGTTGATTTTGTTGGACTCCAGGTCGGCAAGCTAGATGTGCTAAGTACGGATCCAGCTGCTGCTGTTGATGCTCGGGTGGTAGAGGTCAAAATTGCTCTGGATCCTGACAGTAGTGTCATTGCAGCGGGGTTAACAAATTTGCAGGTTACTGTAGCGATTGACGTACCCTAAGGTTCTAAAAAGTCAACTTGAATCATTTTTGATCATCAGGAGTGCTCTATTGTGCAAATAAGGATTCCCTTAGCTTGGTTGCAACTGACCCGTGAGAAGATTCGACTGCTGGTGGCACTAGCTGGAATCACTTTTGCTTGTATCTTAATGTTCATGCAGCTTGGTTTTCAGGATGCCCTATTTGAGAGTGCAATCCTATTTCATAAGGGGATCCAAGGCGACCTCTTTCTACTAAGTCCACAGTCAAATGCTCTAATTGCGATGGATGCCTTTTCAGAGCGACGCCTATTTCAGGCTCTCAATTTTGAGTCAGTGAGGGCTATTGAGCAAATGTATCTGGGGTTCGCTTTATGGAAAAATCCAGTCAATAGTTCGACTCGGAGCATTTTTATTGTTGGAGTGGATCCAGACTCAGATATTCTCGATCTTTCAGGACTGACACCAGCGTCACTCAAAGGACTGAAAATGCCAGATACAGTCTTATTTGACCAAGCATCTCGGCCTGAATTTGGTCCTGTGGCTGACTTATTTAATCAAGGACAGACCGTTGAAACAGAAGTCAGTCGTCGTCGTGTCACTGTGACAGGATTATTTCAGATGGGGGCTACATTCGGTGCTGATGGCAATATTATTACCAGTGACCTTAACTTTCTCCGCATCTTTGAGGAACGGCAGAAGGGCATTATCGAGGTTGGAGTAATTGCTCTAGAGCCTGGTGCGGATCCAGCTTTTGTAGCTGAGAAGATGCGTGCTTACTATCCTGATGATATCAGCATTTTCACAAAAGAAGAATTCATTGAGTTTGAGCGATCCTATTGGGCAGAAGGGACTGCTATCGGATTCATCTTTACGCTAGGGACTATTATGGGATTTATTGTCGGCATCGTAATTGTTTACCAAATTCTATACACCGATGTCACTGACCATCTAGCTGAGTATGCCACTTTAAAAGCAATGGGCTATACTGACAACTACTTACTTGGGGTTGTTTTTCAAGAAGCAATTTTACTCGCTATTCTGGGATATATCCCTGGCTTCGCGCTGGCGATCATACTGTATGACCTAACTCAAAGTTCCACACTTCTACCCATCAGTATGACTGTAGATCGGGCGGCACTGGTGATGAGCTTATCTGTTGTGATGTGTTTTTTGTCTGGAGCCATTGCTGTTCGTAAGCTTAGTGCTGCCGATCCGGCTGATATTTTTTGAGTTATTACACCTTGTCTGACTTAGATACTATTCCCTATTTAGAGAGCTTTACTGAGGATCCTTTATGCTACTAAGCCACCCCCACCCAACTGAAACGGTTACTTCAATTCGCCAAGAGCCAGTTATTGCCATTAGTCATCTCAATCATTACTTCGGTGAAGGATCCTTGCGTAAACAGGTTCTATTTGACATTTCTCTGACTATTTGTCCTGGTGAAATTGTGTTGATGACAGGACCGTCAGGATCGGGTAAAACAACATTATTAACTTTGTTAGGAGCATTGCGATCAGTACAAGAGGGTAGCCTACGGATCCTGGGTCAAGAATTACAAGGGGCTCGTAAACATCAGCTCATTCAAGTTAGACGCAATATCGGTTATATCTTTCAAGCTCACAACCTACTCCGATTCTTAACTGCAACTCAAAATGTGCAAATGTCTCTTGAATTGCATCCAGAAGTGCCTGTAAGTGATGCCCGACGTCGATCTCAGGAGATGCTGACAAAGGTAGGATTGGGAGAACGCCTGAACTATCATCCTGAACATCTATCGGGGGGGCAAAAGCAGCGTGTGGCCATTGCTAGAGCCCTGGTCAGCCATCCCAAGATTCTCCTGGCGGATGAGCCCACTGCAGCACTGGATGGGAAGTCTGGTCGTGAAGTGGTCAACATCATGCAGTCTCTCGCTCGTGATCAAGGGTGCTCTATTCTCATGGTGACGCACGACAACCGGATCCTAGATATCGCGGATCGGATCGTGACTATGGAAGATGGGCATCTGACCTCTGTTGCCGCATCTTAGCAAGAGTGAGGGCATAGGATCCTCTAGCTTGGGTCAGCTTTGGGTAAGCCACTGATTGTAATGCAATTATATTTCAAGTTTTGCAATTAAAATTGCAAGCCTCACTTAAAATATCGAAATCTGTCGAGATCCTGGAGCTGCTGAGTTTGGTCTTGTATTCGAGCCTCCAGACTTTGACAGACCAATTCACAGAGCTCAAAGATTGTGGGATCCGTAATTTCGTAATACACGCTTACACCCTGGGGCCGGCGTTGAACAATTCCAGCTTGAGTTAACATTTTAAGGTGCTTAGATACATTAGCTTGCCCCAATCTCGTATCACCAATAACCTTAGCTACATTCTTAGGCCCCTCTTTTAGCGAGCAGAGGATCTGTAATCGACTCAATTCGGACAGGACTTTGAAGTACTCCGCCACTTGCATTAGCACAGTCGCTGGAATCTGAGACATAGATGAAAAACCTAGTGGACCTTGACAGTTTAATCTCTCGATTCGATTATATAACTATGTGGTCATAATAAAGGATAAGGTCGTTCTTATGTCCGACAAGTCTGGAGGCGGGGACATGCTGTTTCGTCAGCTGTTTGATCCAGAGAGTTGTACCTATACCTATCTTGTTGCGGATCCTATGGCCAGAGAGGCTCAAGTAGCGGATCCTGTCTTGGAGAAGGCCGAACGAGATATCTAGTTACTGCAGGAGCTTGGGCTCACTTTGCGGTTTTGCTTGGAAACTCACATCCATGCCGATCACATCACGGTCGAGGGAACCCTAAACCACTAGGAAAGTTAAATCCACTTTACAGAGGATCGAGTAGTCTAGTAAGAGCTTTTCCTGGTGTGTGACGTGCGCGACCAACAGCCCCAGCCTAATATCCTCTTTATTGTTCTGGATACCCAGCGAGCTGACCGTCTCTCCTGCTACCAAACAGAGTCGAATCCTGCTCGTCCTGCCACCACTCCCAACCTAGATCGATGGGCGGCTGACGCAACCTTGTTTGAACGTGCCATATCTCCAGCTCAGTGGACGATACCAGCGCATGCCTCCATGTTTACAGGAGAATATCCCAGCACCCATCAAACTGTGCAAGCTGATATCGAACTAGGTCATGAATACCTTACCCTTGCCGAACTTCTCAAAGTGGGTGGTTACACTACAGTAGGATTCTGCAATAATCCACTGGTTGGGATCCTGAAAAACGGTCTCCGACGAGGTTTCGAAGTCTTCTATAACTATGGCGGTGCCCTTCCGACTCGTCCAGCAGACGGAACCCCTCTGCCTCGCCCTGTGGCTTGGCTTCTGGAACAGTACACCCAATTCTGGCGACGGATCTCTTATCCCTGGCAGAATGCGTTCGCAAAATCAGATACTCTATTTCAATTGGCTCTCCATCCTTGGTTGGTTCCTCTGTGGACTCGAATTGCCAACTTCAAGGGAGATACTGTTGCCTCCATTCGAGACGTCAGTCGTTATCTAGAGCAGCAGGCTACCTGGCAACATCAAGCGCAAGAGACAAAACCCTTCTTCTGCTTTCTAAACTTAATGGAGCCCCACCTGCCCTACTGGCCTCCTGAACCGTTTATTCAAAAATTTGCTCCCTACTTCAGCCAAAATCGGGAAGCCCGAGACTTCCTACGGGAGTACAATTTGCAACCCTATCGATGGATGGCTCCTTTAACTGAACCTCTGGAGCCGTTGCAACAGCAGGTGCTCACGGATATCTACGATGCTGAAGTGGCCTATCAGGATCACCTCCTAGCTCATCTTTTCAAAACCCTAGAAACCACGGGTCTTGATGACAATACAATGGTGATTGTTGCGGCAGATCATGGTGAGGGGCTGGGTGAGCATCAATTTGTGGGTCATGCCTTTGTTGTTTATGAGGAATTGGTACGAGTTCCACTAATCATTCGATATCCCAAACTCTTCCCTGCTGGTGAGCGAGTTTCAACACCTGTATCCACACGGCGACTATTCCATACCATTCTGGCTGCCACTGGCTTTAACCCAGCTAACTTGGGATCCGGACAACAGTCAGTTCTCAGTCGTCGAGCCCAACGAGAGATTCAAAAATTGAGCCTTGCCCAAACAGTTGTCGGTCAGGATCCGGAAGCCAAGACTGTTCTCACTGAGGCTTTCCCCCCCCATATCCTCATCCGCGCAATGGAGAAACGTAACGATCAATTGTTAGATCAATTTGCCTGCCATACAACGCGACGTGCTATTTACCAAGGATCGACCAAACTTATTGAAACTGGAGATAGTTACAGCCTTCATGATTTGAACCAGGATCCGTTGGAACTACAGGACCTAGCTCAGACACCATCAGGTACACCTTCGACTTTTAGCTTGAGAGCCTCCCAGCTGCAATCAACACTGCAACGGCTCCTCATGAATGCTGAAGCTCGTCGACCCACCCCTAAAGCTCCTGTTCGCATTGAACTGGAATCGGATGAAGACCTAGTGCGGCGGATGCAGGAACTAGGGTATATGGAGTAGGCAGTAGGATCCGTCTCAGTACAGGTACGAAATAGACAAAAGAAGCCCCTCACATATCATGGGGGCTCTCAGCTTGATTTGAATTACTGAAGTGAGACGAGCTATTAAGGCTGTCAATCAGCTCACGTTCGTTCAGAGCTCCCCGTTTGATTCAGCCTACTCAGCTCAGTCACATTCGGCTCCATCACATTTTTAGCTCAGTTGTGTTGAAGATTCAGTGCATGGATGATTGAAACTTCTTAATCGGCTAAATTGGGTTAAGACACCTGGAAAGGCCGAAACCATTCGACAAACTCATCTTTGCGTAAAACTTGTGGGTGGGAACGAGGCCCAAAGCGGACGAGACTCGGCATTCCATATTCGGTGAGATGATCCCTCAACCAGGTGCCAATACCTGTACGGCCATCGGACGGCATTTCGCTTTGGAAGCTGTCGTACATCAAAGACAGTTGGTTGGGGGAGCGCAACACAGCATCATCTTCAATCAGTCGCTGCAACTTAGATGACATCGATTGTGCTCTGTGACTAGACCGTCGATGCCCTTGATTTCGCTTATTCATAAAGTCTCCTAACAACAGTGGGTAAAGCTCGGGATCCTAATTGATCCCAGTTGTCGCTGAGCTCTCGCTGAGACTTGGCCCACCAGCCGTCCCACCCCAAACGCTGTGTAGTTAAGTAGTCAGATAACGGTTCTAGCAGGGATCCTGTCTCCAGCGATTGCTAGTTACCTGTGAAGCTTCTGAACCATAGGTCGATACAGCCATCTAGACGTGCACACCTGACCTACTTACACCAGGCAACTACACACATCTTGACCTATAAAGTGCCATTTGCACAGGGATCTGGGTTGAAATTGTGTCATTACGCGTAGTCAGAGTCAGGGATGAGGTCAACTGAGTCTCTAGCTGAGATTTTGCCGACCATTGCGAACGATGCGCAGGGACTCAAGGAGACGTGCTTCGAGATCACTCAGAACTTGGTCGACATAGTGATTGGCCTCAGCCTGTAATTGCTCAATCTCTAACCGGGCGTGGCGGCGGATTTCCTCTTGTTCCTGCTGGGTCTGACGGAGGATGTTTTCCGAGTGAGCTTGGGCTTGCCGTAGAAGGGTGGACTCATCGAGCAGTTGCTGTGCCCGGCGTTCGGCATTAGCCACAATTTCACGGGCATACCGACTGGCTTCTGCTAGTATCTCCTCCCGCTGTTTTAGGATCTGTTCCGCTTCATCCAGAGCGGGTGGTAGGGCTTCCCGAATTTGATCGAGCTGATCGAGCAGCAGATCTTCACTCACTAAGGTGAGGGTTAGGAAGGGTAACCGATTACTGGACAGGATCGTTTCCTCCAGCTGGTCAAGTGTGTCCCGCACGTTCATGAGGGGGACGGCTGGATCAACAATGGAACGACTGGAGTCTGTCAACGGAATACACTGCTCCCCGGAGCAGCCATGAGAACGCTATCGCATACCATATCAGGATTGGGGAACGGTTGGTGCGGTGAGTTCAGGTTGGGATAATTCTAGTCTTAGATGGTATATGGACGTTGGGATGATGTCTAACCGTCGGGATGATGCCTGTCAGGATATGTCCGGCCATCGGAATGATGTCTGGCTACCGAGATGATGTCTATCAGGATGATATCTGCCTATCGGGATGATACTAAAGATAGGATCCCTCTTGATGTAAGGCTGAACCTGATCCGGGAGAGAGGACGGATCCGGTAAGGTTAATGAGGCTGAGTGAGACTACTTTGTTTTAACCTACGGTGCTAAGTTGACAGCTTTTTCGTTCACAATTGACAAAGCCTGCGGCCAAACTCAGGCGCGGGCTGCTACCTTCACAACTCCACATGGCGAGGTACCTAGCCCTTGCTTTATGCCAGTCGGGACACTGGCCAATGTTAAAACACTCACGCCAGCTCAAGTGAAAGAAGCTGGTGCCCACATGATTTTGAGCAATACCTATCACCTCCATATTCAACCGGGGGAGGATATTGTGCACTCAGCAGGTGGGTTGCACTCTTTCATGTGTTGGCCAGGTCCTATTTTGACGGATTCGGGTGGTTTCCAGGTTTTCAGCCTGAGTCAGATTCGGTCATTGGATGATGACGGGGTAACGTTCAAATCCCATCATGATGGATCCATGATCCGGTTTACCCCTGAGCGCTCCATTCAAATTCAAAATGCGTTGGGGGCTGATGTGATTATGGCTTTTGACGAGTGTCCACCCTACCCAGCCAGTCATGAGGAGGTGAAGGTGGCTGTTGAACGCACAACAGCGTGGTTAAGCCGATGTGTTCAAGCGCATCAACGCCAAGATCAAGCTCTATTTGGGATTGCCCAAGGTGGCGTCTATGCTGATTTACGAGCAGAGTCAGCCCGCGCTATTCGTGAGTTTGATCTGCCGGGGTATGCCATTGGGGGCGTCAGTGTGGGTGAGCCGGCAGAACTCATCGAATCGATCGTAAAGGTGACAGCACCTTTCTTACCAACAGATCGACCCCGGTACTTGATGGGCGTTGGAACGTATGCTGAAATTCGGGCGGCGGTAGCCCACGGGGTTGATTTGTTCGACTGTGTATTACCAACTCGTTACGCTCGACACGGAGCTGTTATCAGTCGAGGCCGACGGTGGAACATCAAAAATGCCGAGTTTCGGCGAGACTTAGCTCCCCTAGATGCCGATTGCACCTGCTACACCTGCCAACACTTCACACGGGCCTATCTGTGTCACCTCATCCGAGCAAAAGAGGTATTGGGATACACTCTCTTAGCCATCCATAATGTGGCTGAACTGATGACCTATACCCGGAAGATGCGGGAGGCCATTTTAAATGGGACCTTCGCAGCAGACTGGAGTCCTTGGCCAGATGAGCCTGGCAGATAAGTCAGTTCGATAAACGGGTCGGATGAGTCTGCTGACGGATCCCTTTCAGTTCAAATCGACGTGAGACACCCAAGGCTAAGGCAGAATTGTCCGCTGGGAAGGATCCAAGTCAATACGCCCTAGAGTCCGGATTCCACGGTTAGGGGGGGATGCCGTCGAGTCTGATGATGGTGTTGCGGCTACGGCATTCGAGGATCCGGTGAGCTGACGAGCCGCCATGAGGGCTAGAGCACTGGTGCCGAGAGCTAGAGAGCGGACAAACATACGACGAGACTGGGGAGTAGACATAGCCTTAAAGATGAAGATTACAGTCCAACGTTACACGAATCACTCAGCACCTGATAGAGGCACGGGCGTAAAAATGGATCCCTCCTCTAAAGATCCAAACACCCGACAACGAGAGGATCCCCAGCGCCAGCCGTAGAGCACAATATAGGCACACATAAGGGCATCCGCTTGATCCTCGTAGCCTTTCAGCTGTTGGCCTCGGAGTTGGGTTACATCTTGAGCCAGGAACTCCTCATGACCTTGAAGAGCCGGATCCTGATGAGTCAGTCTTTGTAAATACGTTTGATACCGGATCCACTCCTGGTTTTGCTGATCACGGGCGCGCTTAGGCTTCGATTTATACTTCAGGATCCGGTCTAGATTGAAAATAGAGACCATGGCAGGATGGGGAAACACTTCAACAACTTGGCGGGCGGTGGATCCTTGATCGACATGGGTAGTGTAGAGGATATTACGCTCAGCGAGAGCGGCGACGAGCGCTTCTCCCCGGATCTGGCCATTGCGAGTGAGGAGTTGACGGTTCGCAGGGTGGGCTCCGGCATGATACTGACGAAAGTAATCCGAGAGATCAGCTTCAGCGCGCCGACGACCGGTTGCATTGGGGACTCGTAAGGGAGCGTCAATACCAATCCAAACGGATCCTTCCCCACTGTAGGTGTCAATCCACTGGAGGATCTCAGCGTCAGTGAGGACGGTGTCAATATCGGTGAGAGTGGCAGTGTGACCGGATCCTTGGAGGACCGCAATACCGGAGGGGTTTCGGGGAGACCAGGCGAGATCCAGGCCGATAAAGGTAAGCACAGTAGCTAGGCACGCAGTTGGCGGTCATTCCACAGAGTGAGCAGATGTTTGGCCGTGGAGCGAATGAGGCGGGGGACACCGAAGTCAATCGGGGCCATAGCACTGGGGAGCTGCCAGTCACCGAGGGCGAAGGTAGTCCAGTCAGGTCCTGCGATAGCAATGTCTTCTAGCTCGGGCATCAGGTTTAGTTGGTGAGCAGCACGGTAAACCGGCACGGACTGAGGATCGACTTCCACAATGGCCATCAGGATCCGTTCTAAGGCAAAGAGGTCAGGGGAGGCAGCGAGTAAGCTGAGTTGACGGGGAGAGCCCTGACTGGGGCCATTACCTTCGTGACCAAGGATGCCGTCGACGATGGTAAGCTGGGGGTTAATGGCGCGGGCGGTTTCGACTAGCATACGACCAAATTTCATCTCATCTTTGCCAGCTTCCATATGCCACCAAGCCTTGACCTTGCCAGGCACACAACCGAAGAGATTTTTGACCGCCAAGGTAACACGTAACTGACAGTGGGATTTGACTTTGGGTAAGTTGATCACCATATCTGCTGACATCGCTTCCTGGCTGAGGCGCAGATGGTTAAATTCTGTATTTTCAACGGTGTACTGGCGGCCATGAAATTCCACAATTGGGATGTCGAGGGTTTCACAGACCGGCAGGATCCCATTGCGACTGGCTACCCCAACGGCACTACCAAAGGCCGGACTATCTCCTAAAAACGGATCCCCTCCAGCATCCCGCACGGCTTCTGCCACCACTTGGACAACCTCTGGCCGAGTCGTACATTCATTTTGCGAATGGGATTGGGTGAGGAGATTAGGCTTGAGGAGAACACGAGGGCGGGAGCCAGATGAAGAGGGCATAAAGTGATGCAGTCCTCCCCAGGGTGCAAGCACATCAACCAACCCTTGGCGGAGGACATCGAGATTATAGGTTTCAACACGCTGCAGACTGACGGTCGGCATAGACGGATCCTTGATAAGCGAGCATGGTTCGATCATACGAGGTGTGGGAAGGGGGCGGGATGAATCCAGACGTTAACAAAAACACTCAACTGGATAGCGGCGCAATACTTTCTGATAGCGGCACAATGATTTCCGATAGCAGCGCAAAGGGTTCTAACAGCAGAGCAATGATTTCTGACAGCGGCGCGACGGTTCCTGTCAGCGGCACAATAACGGCTGAGCATGGCTCAAAGGGATCCTTATTTTTCATTTGACATCACACTGCTGTAGGTAGTATCAAATCAAATGTAGGCAGAGATAAGCATAGGGCTCCGCAGCTTCCCTTTGAACTGAACTCATCAATAGTGGTTTGCTGGGATTGCAGCGATTTAAAATCCAAGTAATTGACCTAGCTGCCGACTGCGGAGATACCCTAACCCCATCACAACCCCAACGATGAGAAACGGGATCCCACTCCAAGCTGCATCGGTTTGGACTCCGTAAGCTAGAGCTGCCCAGGCAACCCAGGACAAGCTGTTAAGGATCCCCAATACCAAGTCGCCGGGCTCGGGGCGTTGCCCCCGTTTCCACAGATCTTCTAGACGTAAGGGGCGGGTATTCCACAGACTGAGGAGAGCATTACATACCGTTGCGCCTAAACCAATCAATCCCCCAATCAGGCCAGAGCCCCCCTGCTGGTGCAACAGGATTGACAATGGAATTAACAGGATCCACACGGGAATGAGCGCCGCGAGGAGTTTGAACAATCGGATCCGTATATCACTGATGGGGGAGGTCTTTAAGAGATCTGAAGCTTCTTCAGCGGAAACACAGATTTGAGTCAAAGCAGCAGCGAGGTTACTGGTAATAAACACGAGAAAAGCAGCAATGGTCCCACTACGATTCCCTTGTACTCCTCCTGATAGAGCGACGATGAAAACGCCAAGAAAGACGAATTGCAAAAAGATTTGTGAGAGTAAGTACGGATTGCGCCAAATCGCTTTCCATTCTTTGAACAGTAAGAGCCGATTCAAATTAGAGTTGAACAGGGTGATGTCTGCCTTGGGTTGAGCCGCTCGTTTTACCATCTGAGCCGACTGCGTACCTTCCACAAACGCCTCGTGAACGACTTCCACAGTGAGCCAACTAAGCCCCAGAGCTAAACCCACCATCACTGCCACTGACAACGGATCCGAAAACACCGCCCGCGCCGGCACCCAAATCCGACTTTGCGCATGTAGGATCCTGTCCTCTCCGAACAAACCACTCAGCGCCTCCACCACTGGCCACCGCTGCCAAGCGCCTGCATCAGACCGACCTAAAATTTGCGAGAGGATCACTAACAGGGCAGACATGCTACCAGCAAGGATTTGACCCACAATACGAGCTTGACCACTCCCCAGTCGCCGAATCAGCCACAACGTTGATAGTAAACCAAGACTACTAGCAAGCAAAAAAAGTGATAGCAGAGAGGGAATCAATCCCACCAATACCGGGAGATAGAGTGCGAAAAGCAGAATGAAAAACAGAGGCCAGCCAAAGGCAAACATAATCTGCAACATGATGCTCAACAGACGGCTGGTAACCAGTACTTTGCTATTCAAGGGGGAGGCCATCAGTAAATCTAAATCCCCACGTTCAAACACAATACTGATGCTTAGATTGATTGCCTGTGCCCATGAGAGCACAAACCAGAATAGCCAAACGCCAAGGATGAGCCAAATGACACTGGCCGGCAGGTCTTCAAATTTCAAAGAGAACTCTAGGATCCCTTCCGCTTGGCTCGCATAGAGCAGACCAATCCAGGAGAGCCCCACCGTTGAGAGCACCAGCAGCCCCAATATCCCAAACATGACAAGGAGAACGAGACTACCTGGTTTACTGCGAAACTCGCGCCACCACAGCTTGATCTCATACCCCAGCAGCCAGGGTAGGGATCCGACTGGAAACCATGATCGTTTAGAGCTCATAGGATCCAACCTGCTGCGTGAGTTCTAGGAAGATAGATTCTAACGTGCCCCCCTGTTCGCCGCGACTGGCCTGCAGCTCTTGTAAGGATCCTACTGCGATCAATTGCCCCTGATTGATAATGCCAATGCGTTGGGCCATCCGTTCAGCAATCTCCATAATGTGAGTGGTCAACACTACGGTGTTCCCTTGTTGCACATAGGTGTTGAGCATGTCCTTGACCAGGCGTGCGGCCCCTGCATCCAAGCCCGTGAGGGGTTCATCCAAAATAATTAACTTCGGTTCATGAATAAACGCCCCTGCCAACGTGAGTTTTTGTTTCATCCCACGCGAAAACGTTTCACAGAAGTCATCTCGGTTATCCCACAAGTTTAGAGTCTTCAACAAGTTCTCTGCTCTCGTCATGGCTTCAGAGCCGGGAATCCGCCATAACCCTGCTACAAATTCTAGGTACTCAACGGGACGTAATTTGCCATACAACAAGGGTTCATCCGGCAAATAGGCCAATAATTGTTTCGCTGCACTAGGGGATTGGCTGATACTGTGGTCCAGGATCCGGACATCCCCTGCATCGGCATTTAATAGACCCGCCACGATCCGCAACGTTGTGGTTTTACCCGCACCATTGGGTCCCAGTAGGGCAAAGAATTCGCCTAATGGGATCTTGAGGGTGAGGTGGTTAACCGCGAGCTGGTCGCCGTAGCGCTTAGTCAGATCCGTAATCTCAAGGGCAAGGGACATGGGCAGATCCTGCGAGTAATGCCTTCAAGCTTAGAATACTGGGGGAACAACTAGGATCCACTCTGCTCAATTCAAGAGTCCATCTACGTTAAAGTCTATGTCCGTTAGAGTCTATGTCCGTTAAAGTCTATGTCCGTTGGAGTCTATCTACTTTAAAATCCATCTACTTTAAAGCGATTTTCCCATACGTTGACTCATACGTTAACCCATACGTTGAAATAGATCCGAGTGATCTCCGTAACACCTCAAGGATTTCATTAGCTTTGTTAGATTCTTTCCTGGATCCTGGCGGAGTGTGGGACGATTAGGACGGTTTTATCCAAGACTTGCCATTTTGATTCACTCTGTAGACACTTGGCTAATGTAGTCGGTGGAATCAGGCCATGATGATTGGTGAAAAGCGGTGGGACTTCCGGTGGGCGCGTCGGTGGACTAGAGTTGGGGTTGTGGGGCTGTGTGTGGGGATCCTGCTCATCTGGGCCTTGGAATCGACGGGAGCGACCCGCGCCAAGCATTATGTCGATCTGGAGTACCCACCACTCGCTGAGGTCCAAATTCCAGAGTATGAAACGTATCGGCTCGCCAATGGCATTACAGTCTATTTAATGGAGGATCACGAGCTACCCCTAGTCTCAGGCACTGCCCTATTCAAAACTGGGTCCCGATTTGAACCGGCTGATAAGGTGGGCCTTGCTGAGCTAACGGGAGCATTGGTGCGGCAAGGGGGCACAGCCCAACTGTCAGCGGACGATTTAAGTCAGACACTAGAACAACGAGGCGCGGTCATTGAGACTCAGATTGGGACAAGTTCTGGATCTGCTGGGTTTCAAAGTTTAACGCCTGATTTAGACCAGGTTTTTGCCCTTTATACCGATGTGATTCGCACCCCCGCTTTTGACCCACAACAGTTCGAGATCCTCAAAGGTCGGTTTGCCGGATCCATTGCTCGCCGCAATGATGATCCACAATCAATTGCGGGTCGGGAGTTTAATCAGCTGCTTTACGGGGCCGAGAGCCCCTACGCCCGCACAGCAGAGTATGCTAGCTTAGCTGCCATTTCCCGTGACGATGTGATCGCATTCCATCGCGCCTCTTTCCGTCCCGATACGATGATTCTGGGGATCCTGGGTGATTTTGAACCCCGTCAGATGCGTCGGCGGATTGAAGAGGCTTTTGGGGATTGGCAGAGTCCCCAGACGGATCCATTTCAAGTGACGGAAGCCTTACAGACCGTTGAGCCCGCTCACCAGGGTGAGGTATTCAGCGTCGATCAGCCCCAACTGACCCAGAGCACTGTCTATATCGGCCATCTCGGTGGGCAACTCAACAGTCCCGACTACCCTGCCCTCGATGTGATGAATGAAGTCTTGAATGGGTTTGGGGGACGTCTATTTAACGAAGTTCGCTCAGAGCAAGGATTAGCCTACACTGTCTTTGCGGTCTGGGGAGCCTCCTATGACTATCCGGGCCGATTCATAGCAGGGGGGCAAACTCAAGCCGAGACCACCGTTCCCTTTATCCAATCAATTCGGGCTGAAATGGAACGGATTCGTACCGAACCCATCACTCCAGACGATCTTGCCCGTGCTAAAGATAGTGTCCTCAATAGCTTTGTCTTTAATTTCCAGGATCCAAGTCAAACCCTCAGTCGCCTCCTTCGGTATGACTATTTTGACTATCCCCTTGATTTCAACTTCCGATATCAAGAGGGTGTGAAGTCGACCACGATTGCTGATGTAGAACGTGTTGCTAATACTTACCTCAAACCAGAGGATCTCATTACCCTAGTGGTGGGTCATCAAGCTGAGATTCAGCCCCCGCTGACAGAGTTGGACCCTGAGATCACCGAACTCGACATCACGATCCCTGACGTGTCTTAGGATCCTGAGGTAAGCTCCACCTCATCGCATCTGATCCTTTCAATTGATAGGGATCCCTTATATACGCAATTGCGCGGGATTTAAGGTAAAAAAATCACTAGATCTACGGTTCATTTATACGGTTGATCTCGATACTTTACTATCAAGTCACAGATTCTACTAAGGATCCTTAACTGAACTGAACGAACTCTCCTCAAACGCTCAGCTTATTTTCAGCGGGTAGGAAGATTCGCTCAAGTCCTGCCAAGAAAGTCGGTTTACTCTATGGGCAACTCCAGTCGGGGCTAGTAGAGTGACAGGCATCACGGCAGTGTGAAGCAGAATCCAGTCAGATATCTCGTATGACCCAGTGTACGTAAGGAGAAAATGATATGTTTAGTCCCTCCGACCCTTTATCAGATCCCCCGCAATCGCGGCTAGAGCACTATCTCATTGAGAGCGGTTTACTCAACCACCGCCAGCTCACCTTAGCGAAGAAAATTCAAAACCAAGAACAGGGACCTTTGGCTATGATTCTGCTCCGCCTGAGTTTTATTACGGTTGACCAGTTAGCTCCTCTTATGCAGAATGGCTTCGCTGTAGGTCTGTAATCACCTGCTGCCAACTGCTATCGGTACGAGCGTGTACGGTCAAGGTGGCCGCTGCCATGTAGGGCTGAACCAGGATCCAAGCGCACAGTTCCGTCATATCCGATAGGCTGACAGGATCCTTAGCATCAGACGTAGAAGGCTCAGACAGGGATCCGTTCCAACCCACACCGCTTAACCCCACAGGATTGCCTGATGTGCTGATCGGCGGCGTCTGGATAATGGTATAGGGTAAACTATGAGTCATTAGAGCAGTCAGCCATTCTGGTTGAGACCGTGACTTTGCAGTTATGACTAGGAGCCGAGGCTGCGTTTGAGCACAATAAGCCCCGATCCAAGCTATCTGCAGCGCAAAAGGGCCAGGGCTAAAGGTAGGGTTAAGCTCACGATCGGCTTCGAACTTACTGAGCATGAGCTGTACCGATCGAATTTGACTGGGATCCAAAGCTGGGGCCTCAGGTTGCCTCCGAGCTCTGAAAACTGGCGTCATATCAGCAAACGGGCATCGGATGGTCAGCCACTCCCCCGGTGTTGTGTCAAATGATAATGAGTAGGCTACTGTATCCCAACCCGATTCAGTTCGAAGAAAAAGCTTGTAACGCTTGCCATCCCCACGGACACGCAGTTCAAGACCGTCATAGGCTGAGAGATCAACAGGATCCGTGAAATTACGGGTACGGACTGATGCAAAACCGCCTGAGTTTGCCGTTGAAACGGTACCTGTGAATAGGGCATGGTCGGCAGTGAGCTGGAGCTGACTTTCACTAACACCGCCCATCACCACATCATCCAGAGCGCCCCAGAGATCTTTGAGATCACCCTTAGGATCAGTGGGGTGGCGAAAATCAAAAATAACGGTTTCGGGATGCTGAGTCCATGTCGCTACCATCTGGTCAATTAGGGCCGGCAAGGGCAGCGGTTCGAGCTCAGAAGCCATCACACTTACCACCACCGACTGAGTCCGCTGCAAAACACTTGGCAAAGCGGCGGCAGTTACCAGATCAGTGGACGGGTCCCAGTGTACGCGAGCGGATGCGATGTCCGAGACTAAGGCCTGAACAGGGCCTTCCTGCTGTAGTCGCTGCGATAGAGCTTGACAGAACTCGTGAGGGCCACCGCTGACTAAAAAATGATGTCTCATGGTTAAAGGCACTGGTATAGCTTGGGAAGATTCGGGTTCGCCCTGCATCCAAGCCTGTATCTGACGCACAGTGGAGGCAAACGGTAGCACGTCAAACCGTATGACCGTCTCTAAAAATTGGCCCAGATTCCACTGACGATTACTGACCATAGTGCTCTCTCCCTGATGTTCCGGCTGGACAACCGACGAATGCAACGGACGGATAGAACCGATGACTCGATTATGGATCCAAAAGTGGGTAAAAGTGGCCTACTGGCCCCTGACCCTGCCCAATCGCTAGAGCATGAGATAGAGCGTGCGTGACATAATCCTTCGCCTGTTGAATGGCGGGTAACGGATCCTGGTCTTTGGCTAGGTTAGCGGCAATGGCAGCAGACAAGGTACATCCAGTGCCATGAGTATGATGAGTTGCGACTGCCCTAGTTTTCAACACCTCGACTCGTTCACCATCTGTCCACACATCCACTCCTCGGAGGTCTCCCGTCATCCCTCCCCCTTTGACCAACACGCTCTGAGGACCAAGGGCTTGAATTATTGTCGCCGCCTTTGTCATGGCCTCAAGATCAGTGATCTCTATCCCGCTGAGCAACTGGGCTTCATACCGATTCGGGGTCAAGATCCGCGCCAGCGGCACTAACCGAGACTTCAAACTAGCAATGGCCTCATCCGCCAAAAGCTGAGCCCCTGTGCGGGAGACCATCACTGGATCCACCACCAGCGGCTGCAAGTTCAACTGCTCAACTTGAGTCGCAACAACTGCAATGATCTCAGCGTTGAGAAGCATCCCCGTCTTAATTGCTTGAACACCAATGTCAGTCACCACAGCTTCAATTTGAGCCACCACCGCCGCAGGAGATAAGGCATCCACACGAGTGACTCCACACGTATTCTGTGCCGTTACACAGGTAAGACAACTCGTCCCATGCACTTGGTGAAAGGCAAAGGTTCGTAGATCGGCTTGGATCCCTGCCCCACCCCCACTGTCAGATCCAGCAATGGTCATGGCAATTGGGGGTGTTAGTTCTTGCAGGAGGGTCATGGCAGAACGGTGGCTGTAGTTCAACTCTCAAGATAGTCAAAAGCGAGGGGCTAAGCTCGACTCCACATCTGCTTGATATCTCCTGGCATATACTGTTGAATCTCTTGGATCCGTTCAGCACTGAGCTCCGCCTTGATTGCGGTGAAAACAGCGCTAGTCACAGCCTCAGGACTGATGCCACGTTGAAGGCCACCCTCCTGTTGAACCCGGAAAATAAAGGTTTCATCTTTGATATCCAACGGGGATCGGATCCGGCTCAGGAAGGCTACAAACGGATTCGTATCGCGCCACAACTCAGCCAGCATCTTACCCAACGCCCGGTCATCAGTGGGGTAGACCTGCACGTTTAGCTCCGCCGCCACCCGATCGGCAACCTCATTGGGCATCACGTCACGCATTGTCCGGAAAATAACCTCAGCGATATCCCGAGCATCATAGAGATCATCAAGCCCCGCCTGATTCATCACTTTTTCCAAAAAAGAGAGCGTCTCTGGAGCCTGCACATTCAATCCAAGGGAACGTTTCAAGTTCCCCAACGCTGTGATACCTTGATTCGTCATTGCGACTTGCTGCAGCTTTACTTCAAAGGCACCTGCAGGATCCGTGGAGACTGTTGCTGTCAGATATTGAGCTTCAACCAACTCACCCAATTGAGTAACCACCTCTGCCTGGGTAATGGATCCACCTTCAAAATCAGCTTGAGTCAGGGTTATATCAACTGGCTGAGTGGAAACTCCCCGAGCCGTCAGGGTGTGCAAAATCTGATAAGTTAGTTCCGGTTTTGCTGCCGCCGTCATGCAATCACCTTTTAATTAAGCCATTTATGCTAAAGGCCTAGAGTTACCTCTAAGATTATTTACCTATCTTAACAAGAATCCCGTCTATCTCCAACCACTCGTCTCTGCCTCCCTCTAAGGAACTAGGATCTCGTCTCCACTTTTACGGGCCAACTAATTTTACGGGCCAACTAATTTTACGGGCTAATTAAAACGAATGATACAGACTGGTCTAATCGGTGTAGCACAGCAACGGCAGGCCAAACGGATTGGCTGGCATCGCTCACGAATCGGCCCACAGAGGAGAGGGGCTAAGAACTCTCAGACAACATCAGTGGCTGATAGGCTAGGGGCAAGGCTTCTGGATTTGCCGATAGTTACCTAATGAGCAAGCTGTAGCGCAGCAGACTGCTGGCGAGACCACTGACGGCGAGTGATAAGCACGTAGACAGCTGGAACACAGTAGAGTGCCATGAGGGTCGTGCCGCCCAATCCGCCGGCAATACAAATGGCTAGAGGGGGCCAGAATCCAGTGGCATCAAACATGAGGGGGACAAATCCAATAAGGGTAGTCAGCGTTGTGGCGATGATGTGACGGGTACCGCGCATGATAACCGCCAAGATTGCCTGAGGATTCCCCTCCCGAGACCGAGGATCCTCCCGCAGTGCCGCCAAGATGACGATGGAGTCATTAATCGCTAGTCCTATGAGCCCCAGGGTGCCAAGGATTGCCGTGAAACCGAAGGGATAACCCGTGAGATAGAGGGCTAACTGGCCTAATCCTGCCGAGCACAAGGCGATAAAGCCAATGAGACCCGCCAGTGCAAAGGAATTGAAGGAGAGCACTAGGGTGGCAGTCATCAGGATCCCTAATACCCCAGCGGTGGACAGTAGATTCACTAAGGCCTCTGATCGTGCATCCGATTCGCCGCCAAAGGTAAATGTGTAGCCCGGGGGAAGAGTGAAGTTAGCAGCCTCTAGCCGGTCTTTAAACTCAGCCAGAATCACGGAAGGGAGAACTCCCGCTGTGATGAAAGCTTGAATAGTGTTGGTTCGTTGACCCTCTCGGCGCTCAATCCGGGCTAAATCAGGCACTAAGTCCACGGATCCGACGGCACTCAACGGCAAGGTTTGCCCCAAGGATCCGACGAGGTCAAGCGATTCAATTTGGTTCAGGGTTTGCCGGTCTCTAGGGCCAACTCGCACACGGACAGGGATTTCTTCTGTATCTTCAAGAATGGATCCGCCCACGACCCCTTGCAAGGCGGTATCCAACTGTCGAGCAATCTGAGTCTTATCCAGGCCAGCGAACCGGATATCCTCCTCATTCAGCGCTAAGCCTAATTTGGGCAGTGCTTCAGTCAAGGTGGCGCGGGTATGAATCACGTCAGGAATGTCCATCAGGATCCGGCGCAAATCATTCCCCTGCTCACGTAATACACTCAAGTCTGGCCCAGAGAGAAAAATTTCAACAGGTGCATCAAACGGGGGGCCCTGTTCTAATTGACGAACGAGCACTTGTGCCTCTGGAAACGCGAGATCTAACTCCTGTTGGAGGGTTTGAATTAGTGGGCGATAGCCAGCCGCTGTTTGTAGCTTGACTAGAGCTTGGCCATAGTGTGGTGAGTTAGCTGTTCCAGCGAACACGTTGTAGTAAAACTGAGGGGGTCGGTTCCCCATAAACCAATCGACTGATTCAACTAAGTGATGTCCTTGAATAATCTCACTAGCCTGTTGAACTTGACGCTGCGTTTCTGCAATCGCTGTCTGGATCGGGAATTGCATTTCAATGAAGAACTGATCGCGACCCGCCGGTGGAAAAAACTGTTGTGGCAACTGCGGAGCCACGGTAAATCCGGCAATGGGTAGCACTAAGCTCAACCCAATCCCAATCAGGGGCTTAGATAATATGCGTTGTAACGTCCACCGATACACTCGCGTCAACCCAGGGTTAGACACGCCCACCTGCCACCATCCCGAGGAGGGGGCAACGGGAGCCTGCTGTCGCAGCCGCCCTACCAAGGCTGGTAATACAGTTAATGACAGCACTAATGAACTCGTTAATGCCAGAATGACCGTCAACCCAATCGCTCCTGTAAACTCACCTACTCCACCAGGCGCTAACGCGATGGGGAAGAATGCTAACACGGTGGTCAAGGTGGAACACAATAATGGAATCGCTAAGTGTCGAGTACTATCGGCCACCGCAGGTCCCGGATCCATACCCTCCTGAATACGAATCTGAACCTCATCCACTGTGATAATCGCATTATCAATCAACAGTCCCAAGGCTATGATCAACCCAGTTATAGACATCTGATGCAACGGCACCTCCAACAGAGTCATTCCCCCCAATACCATTAATGATGCCAGTGGCAAGGCTGACCCCACTATCACCGCTGACCGCCAGCCCATCACCACAAATGTGACACAGAGGACTAATGTAGCCCCAACCATTAAGTTTCCAATCACCGTATCTAGCCGCGCTTCCACATACTGACTCTGATCCAAAATCACTCGGATCCCTAGTCCCTCCGGCAAGGATCCTTCAAACTCTGTCAACCGTTGCCGTGCTCGCTCTGCCCACAAATCTACTCGCGTACCGGAGTCCGTTGTCGCTGCCACTACAATCGCCGGATGCCCTTCAGTCAACGCCACTTCATCGGGAGGTGTGCGGATCCCTCGCTCCACAGTGGCAATGTCGCCCAGCATAGTAAAGGATCCGTCGCCCTGTTGAATAGGAATTGTCCGGATCCGTTCAAGGGAGGCGAGCTCGTCAGACACTTCAAGTAATAGATTGCTCTGCTCACTCTGTAACTGTCCTGCTGTTACCTTGGCGTCACTCGCCTGCACTTGAGCTGCTAACTGTTGAGGGGTCAATTGCAATCGGGCTAGGGCGGCAGAATCAATCGCAATCAGAATTTCTT
Organism: uncultured bacterium; assembly: GCA_964443615.1. Lineage (GTDB taxonomy): Bacteria > Cyanobacteriota > Cyanobacteriia > Thermostichales > Thermostichaceae > CAYSWV01. The sequence continues at coordinate 48,778 of CAYUEE010000005.1, forward strand.
CGTCCGGATCGCCAAAGAGTTCCACATCTTCAGTGCCTGGAATTTGACGGATCTGGTCCTCCAGCGCTTCCGCTTGACGACGGAGGATAGCTGGTGATGGATCCATATCCAGAGTCCACATCAGACCTACAATCAGGGCATTGGCCTTCACTTTGATGATGTCTAACTCCGGTGCTCGAATGCCCAGCGGCAATTGAGTTTCGGCATCTGCCATCTGATCGCGAACCCGGGACCACACCTCATCCACTTGAGAGAAAGTCTCTTTCAAATGAACGGTAATCACAGATACGTTAGCCCGAGACGTGGACTCCAGCAGATCAATTTCTTCAATGTCTGCCAGCTCTGACTCCAGTTTATCGGTAATCAATGATTCAACGCGTTCGGCACTCGCCCCCGGAAACACCGTCCGAATTACCCCCGCTCGTGGAATTAGCTCCGGATCCTCCATGCGAGGTAAGCTCAAGAAAGCACTCAGTCCCCACACCACGATCAACACAATAGTTAGGATCAATAATTGAACGTTACGGTAGTAAATACTAAACATGGCCCTAGCTCCTGCTAAGTAAATGATGTCTTGAACTCCGAATTTGACTTCAGCTAATGGGTTGGACACGTTGACCGGGAACAATTCGTTGGGATCCATTGCGAATCACTTGATCGCCGGGTTGCAAGGTTCCCCGTACGAACACCCGCTCCCCATCGGTATGTAAAACTTCTACGTCATGCCGCTCTGCTTCAAACCCGGATCCTGTAACGGTCGTGCTCAAGGCATACACAGACCACAATCCCTTAACACTGGGACTGAGTGCAGTTGTTGGTAGCCAAACCCCTTCAGACTCCACCTGGTCTTCAAGTGCAAGCTGAATCGTTTGACCAGGAGTGGTTGTAGAGGATCCTGAAAATTCTAAAATTGCTGTAATCGTCCGCGTTGTTGGATTGACTTCGGGCAGGAGAGCTGTCACAGTCGCTGCCCAAGTTTGCTCTCCAAGTTGCAGGGTATGCTGACTCCCAATCGGTAGATCCTTGACAGTCTCCGTTGGGATTCCAATATGTGCTTCTAATCGACGATCCTCTACCAGCCGCACTATCGGTTGCCCTCCAGCGACTACTGTCCCTTCATCAACATGTCGAGCCGCAATCCGCCCTGCAAACGGAGCAACTAACTGGCTCTTCGCCCTATCTACCTCCAGCTGGGCCAGACTTGCATCCACCTGACGCACCCGAGCCCGTTGAGCACTAATTTGTTCTGGACGTGTTCCTGCTAACAACTCATCTAACCGACTCTGAGCCTCTTGCCACTGAGCTGAGAGGGCCTCCACATCAGTCTCCACCACATCAAATTGTTCCCGTGAGATGGCCCCCTCTTCGTACAACATCTGCCGTCGAGACCGCTGTACATCAGCTAACTCCAACTGTTCTTGTAGTGTCTGCACTGATGCCTGGGCTGCTGCAATCGTCTGTTCTCGGGGTCCTGCTTCTAACTCAGCTAATTGAGCTAACAGAAGTTCCTTTTGGGCTAACAGTTGCTGTCTCTGGGTCTCTAGCCGTTGGGTATCCAGGATCCCTAATACCGCTCCTGCCTCCACTTGATCACCTTGATCTACTGACAGAGCCACTAACGTTCCACCCTGCTCAAACCCCAGCTCACTCACTCGTCGTGCCACCACCTCTCCGGTATAGGACCGCTGAATTCGATAACTGGATACTACCTCCACCGATAGGACTTCCACCGGCAGCACAGTCACAAGCTCGTCTGAACCAGGATCCTCAGGATCCGTTGCCACCACTGACTGCGAAGTTGCGAGCCAGAGTCCACCACCCACTAGCCCTGAAAGCAAGACTAGACTCCCTAGCCAGCGCCGGGGTTTAGATCCAGGATCCGGAGAAGAACAAGGATCCTGATAAGAGGAGATCATAAGCACCACCTTGAACGCAACGCCTGAACGCAACCCAACTCGATCCTCAGTCCTCAAATTGATATCCCTTCAAGTCAAGAGGATGAGACTCAATCAGATGGATACCCATCATTTTTACTATTAAACAAGTTGAGTATACATCACATAGAGTATACTGGTGCCATATTGATGTCAATGGAGAGTATGGCTTTAGCGCACACCATCCTGGTCGTGTTGAATGAGGATCCTCAAAGCGGATACGACCTAGCGAAATGTTTTACAGACCGAGGGAAGTCACCGGTAAGCTGTTTTTGGCAAGCCAGTCAGCAGCAGATCTATCGAGAACTCAATCGACTTGAAAAAGAAGGCTGGGTTGAAGTTGACCTTATAATTCAAGAAGGCCGACCGAATAAGAAGATTTACCACGTTACGCCCACAGGGTTGGAAATGCTCAAGGAGTGGATGCTAGAACCCACAGAGCCCACGGCGATTCGAGAGGATTTAGGGATCAAACTACTGGCAGCCTCGTTAGTAGATCGCAACATCATTGTTCAAGAAATTCAACGGCGGCAACGGATCCACACCACATTTTTGAATTTGTATTATGACCTAAAAGCAGGCTATCAAGCTCAGGACTCTCTATCTCCTTTTCACCAGTTCAGCTACATCATGCTGCAGCGAGGGATCCGTTATGAATCTGAGTGGATCGCGTGGTGTGATGAGGCTCTCGTGATGTTGGCAGATATCCCTGAGGATCCTGCTGACCTTACCAATCAAGCCCAAAGCAGTCAAACCCCAAACACGCAATCAGAGTCGAGTCATGCTCAATCAACCGCCAAGACTTAAGCGTTCCTCATCGAGTGGAGTCGTCAACATGCAGGGATCCACTTTGAGACAATCCATAGACTCCAGCGGGATCGTACATCTCCTCCACAACGGTGGGTGGGACAGAGAACTCACCGGGAATTTCAGGTCTGAATAGGTAGACAAACTCACGACTGCCTTGAGGAAACTGGGTCATAAAGAATGTAATGCGATCATCCCGAATCGTCTGCTGTGTCCAGAACCAATCCCACCAATACGGTGAGCGACGATCTGAGCCTCTGAGTTCACCGGGATCTTGGGAGGCAATTTCGGCCCCACTGGGCAAAGGTTCCTCTACCATCACATAGTGTCGATCCCGGTCGGCTGTCACCGTTACGCGCCCCAAAACCATCTCTCCTGCGGGCACGGATCCCGTCAGAGGTCTTTCCAGGTAGGTGATGGATCCGTCTGATTCTGGTTTTGGGGTGAGGGTGACATACTCCCGCTCAACGTTGAAGCCTTGATTGACATCACCGATTGTGTCTTCGGCCGTGGCTGGCGCGACAACCTGGGTCGTCAAACTGTAGTACAGCGGTCCGGATCCTTGTTTATCAATTTCAATCAGCTGAAAGCCCGGTTGCAGGAGTCCGGATCCCAGATCTGTAGGGGTCAAATGCACGGTGAAGTACGGCTCCTCTGCTGTCGGTTGCCAACGGCCCAGAAGGGATCCTGTCGTGCGGTTCACAACTCGAACTTGATAGTTTGGTGCACCTTGCCGAGCCGATTGCCGTTCATAAAACGCAACTAGACCCAGAATGCCATCAGCCGAGGCTTTGGTGGTATGCCAGCGTTGGCCCTCTCGTAGGTTCAACACAGATTCAGCCAGGGTGACCGCCCGTGGATCCTGTAAAGCAGAGGCCACTTGGAGTAGGGGACCAGCAACTTCCACATCACTGTAGTACCCTCGTTGCCATGCATATCGACGATCTTCCTGGTCCTCTGCCTCCCAGTACCAACGGGATCCTGGATTAGCCATAATCCATTCCATCGCTCGGTTGAACACGCTCTGAGCGGTCTGCTGATCCCCCATCTTGACTAACGCTAGCGCCTGATACGCCAGTCCAAACGTTGATAAGGATTGAGGATTTACCGTCCGCACTGCCTCCAGTTGTCCCCGACCGTACAAACTCAGAGCATATTGGGCAAACAGTTGACTATCAGTTCCTCGCCCCTGCAACGATTCTTGGGCTAGCCAATCCTCCAGAAAGGCTAATCCTCGTTCTATCTGATCAATCTTGACGTCATAACCGGCCACATCAGCTCGGTACAACCCCACCATCACATAGCTCGTTAGGTCAGGGTTACTAGCGTCACGCTGCCACCATCCCCAGCCACCATCCCCATTTTGAAACGTTAAGAGTCGCCGGATGCCCGCATTGACATAATCCGGTAAGGCATTCAATGTTGATGTCTGTAATTGAATTCCGAGTGTATCTAGGGCTTGTTGAACCGCTAATGTGGGAATAAATCGGCTCAAGGTTTGCTCTGTACATCCGTAAGGATAGCCTGCCAGGTAGTCCAAGGCTCCTAACAAATCAGCTGCTGAACTTGAAGCCAACTGTAACGACAGATCTATGGATCCGGGTACCACTTCAGCCGGCATCTCAAGATCAATCAACGCTTTCTCCGAATTTGAAGCTGTTAGGGATCCCTGCCGTGTCAGCCGTTCATCGGATCCGTAGGGTTGAATCGGAATCGTCAACTGCATCCCATCTTGTTCCGTCTCTCCCACCGCTGTAACCCGGACCGTGGTTTCCCCAGCGTCTCGGATCCGGACGGGCCAGTCCACGCGACGGGCAGATTGAGCGGGCACTACCACTTGACGTATCTCTCGATTAGGATTGAGCAGTTGAATCGAGGATGGTCGATCTAATTGAACCCGCACCCGCTGAGATTGGTCCGTTTGATTTTGAACAACTGCAGCAATAACGGTTTCATCCCCTGTGCGGAAAAAACGTGGTGTCGCTAATCGTACCAATAAATCCTTGGTGACTTGAATAGTGTCAACGGAGGATCCAACTTGAGTGTCGGTTGTTGTTGCCCGAGCCGTCAGCCGCCAAGTTGTCAGATTATCCGGCAACAGTACATCAACAGTGGCTAGGCCCTGCTCATTCGTGACGATATCTGGAATCCATAGCGCTGTATCTCGAAAGTCACGACGACTGTTGTTGGCTAGCTTATTCGGTCCGCCTGGATACTGTTGTGGAAAGGAGTACACTGTCCGAACCTGGTTATACTGTCGCCGATAGAAAAAGTGGCGAATGTCTGACGTTGTGTCTGCCCGCAAAATGTAAATCGCCTCATCCACCATGCCCAGGCTGACTTCTGCTGAGACTGGGGAGCCATCGGATCCTAGTGTTTGCACTGTAATTGCAGCCGTCTCTCCCGGTTGATACACCTCTTGATTAGAACTAAGATTCACCTGCAAAAATCGATCTAGCGGAGACACTAACAACTCTACGGATCCTTGATAAACCTGCCGATCTGCTCCCACAATCGTGACCACAAATTCAGCATTTGGACGATAGCTCGCTACAATAGGAACTTCAAGTACGGCCAATTGCCCGTCGAATCGGTGCACCTTGGCTTCAAATAGCGTGGCCCCTTCAACGGTAACCAAAGCCACAGCATCAGGAAGGGGAGAGGTCACCACCAGTTCCGCCGTATCTCCCACTTCATAAATCGATTGATCGGCCACCACTGACACACCCACAGCACCCTGTTCCGCCGGGTCCCAAGGTTGATCCACATTCATCACCCACAAATGGGGCAAGGTCTCTGTCACCTCATGACCTGCTTGATCCCGGCCTTTGATCAACACACGATAGGATCCCGTTGGCAATTCAGAGGGTACTGCCAGCTGGACTGAGCCTTGACCGTCGGATCCTGTGCGGAAGGGCTGAGTCGCCACCACTTCATCTAGAACATAGCTGGACGAGGAAGACCGATAGTGCCACTTTTCTAGGTATAGGGTCCCGTTGAAGGCTACCGGGTCCTGATCATAGCCATAGGATTGCAGCCGATAGGTTACCGATTGTCCTGGGGAAACCGCATATCGATCCGGCGAGCCGAACAGAGCTACAGTCCCCTGCGTAACCCGCACCCGACCGTCTTGAGTTACCGACCGCCGACTGATGTCAGTCACGTCTACTTCTACCCGCAATTGCTGCACCGACGCTGAACCATAGTAGTCGTCCCCTCTATCCCAGTCGTAGTCCTGCAACACTCGGTCCAGTTGAATCCGCGCTGTACCACCACTATCTGTAATCGCGTCCCCTTCAAACACAACATCCCCGTAGCCGCCGTAGTATCCATACTCTCGATCAGATCCTTGATACTGGGCAAAAAACACCTCTTGCGGTGACCGTGGTAACACAGAATATTGAAATCCCCAGTCTGCACTCCGATACACAATGTAATGCACTTGCGCTTGAGCCACCGGCCCACCAAAGAGATACTCAGCCCGCGCCTCTACAGCAACCGAATCCCCTTGCACAACCCACGGTTGCTCAGGTGTCACAGTGACACTGAATTCGGGCTTGCGGTATTCTTCCACCTGCACACTGTGATATCGCTGCGTTCCCTCTGGTGAAGTCAAGGCAATTCGATAGGATCCCAACTCCCCTTCAACTGGAATTTGAAAGGATCCATGGACAGTCCCAAATTCACCCATCGTAACTGTCTCAGCCAGCAACGGATCCCCATTGGGCTGACTAATTTCAACTTCAACTGAACTACCTGGCGCCAGGATCTGCGGACCCTGTTCAGGATTCATCTGCCGAATGATACTGCGATAGTATACTGTTTGACCTGGTCGATAGAGAGGGCGGTCAGTATACGTGTAGAATCGTTGATCCTCTTGGGCTCCATAATAGTAAACACCTGATAAGGCTTCAAACTGAGGGTCCGAGCTATGGGCATAAAGGATCCAATTGGGCGTAACGTCTGTTTGCGGGAGATCTAAGATCGCTAACCCATCCACATCTGTTGTCCTTGTCACTAGGGATCCTAGTCGATCCCCGGCGACAAACCACTCCACCTCGACAGCTGCCAAGGGTTCCAATGTGCGAAGATTAATGGCTTGAACAGCAACCCGATCCGCAGCAACTTTCTGCACAATGCCTAAATCCGTCACTTGGAACCCGAAGGAGGCTTCGCGCCGTAGATTCGGTTCGGCCCCAATCCCAGTAGCTGTAATCCAATAGGATCCTGGCGCTAGTGATGGTAGTTCTAACGTTACTGTAGCCCAGTCATCATCTCCCTCCACCTGAATGGGCTGAGTCCACGACTCTACTAAATCGGACTGCTTGAAAATCTCTGAATCCATGTAGTTGTAGCCGTAGCCATCCACCAGAGCCTCCAAGTCAGGACTAGTAAGGAAATTTTGAATAGTGTAGCGATAAATATCAATGTCGACGGTAACCACCCCTGAGGCCCGCAGGTTTACCCGACCTTGCTCCTCGGTTGTGAACACCTGACTCGTACCATATAAGTTGAGACGGGGTGGCAGTCGCTCCAGCCTTGTTTTGGGGAGGGCCTGCACGGATCCTTCTTGAACGGCAACATCAGCGGCCACCTCAACACTCTGGTAGCCTGGCGCACTCACCCGTACCCGATACTGCCCCTGAGGCAAGCGATCAAGGATGTAATGACCGTCCTGCCCCAGATAGACACCCCGCACAACAGGACCGTAAGCAATCACCTGCGCTGAGGACGCCTTGACTCCCTGTCCCAATGGATCCGTGACTACGCCTGTAATGGATCCTGTTGGTGCTTCAGATAATAAAACAGCTGCGGCTAAGCCCAAAAACAGGACTAAAGCCAGCAGCCAACGCTTAAGCATAATATAGAACTCTTCTTAACAGCAGGGAGGATCTATTGAGCCATCGGATCCCTGGACAAATAGGTTCTTCTGGCATACTTCTTGCTGGGCACGGGTGGCTAACTGAAAGATTAACCAGCTTAGTTCACCCAGAATCTACGCATCTTAACCAACCAAATCGAAGAGGTTAAACATGGGTAGATACATCGCCACGATGATGCAACCCACCATACCCCCTAGAACCACAATCATCATGGGTTCTAGCAAACTGGTCAACGCCTTGACAGCCTCTTCCACCTCTAACTCATAGAAGTCAGCCGTTTTCATGAGCATGGCGTCGAGTTCACCTGTTTCCTCACCCACACTAATCATTTGAATGGCCATAACCGGAAAAACCTTATGACGGTCAATCGCTGGTGAAATTTGGCCCCCTTCGGAGATGGCCTGTCGAGAGGCATCAATAGCGTTGGAAATGACTTGGTTACCGGCTGTGTCTCGAGTGATTTCGAGAGAGGTCAGAACGGGTACACCCGAGCGTGTCAACGCACCAAAGGTTCGACAAAAGCGCGCGACCGCTGTTTTCTGCAGCAAGTCACCAAAGACAGGTAATTTCAACATCACTTTATCGATGCTGAGGCGACCCGCCGGAGTGGCATAAAAGCGACGGAGTGCAAAGCTACCTGATACAACTAGGAAGATAATGCCTAAGCTGTAAATCGGTGTGCGTAGGAATTTACTGATATTCATGAAAAATTGGGTAAATGCCGGCAGCGTACCCCCCAATTCGTCGTAAATGCTCTCAAAGGTTGGCAGCACAAAGATGACCATTCCTAGGAAAATCGCTACAGCCAGGAAGCACACTACGACAGGATAGGTCATCGCTGTTTTGATCTGACGAGCTAAGCGATCCATATCTTCAAGTAGTTTGGCCAGACGGTTGAGCACTTCGTCTAAAACACCACCAACCTCACCGGCCTGGACCATACTACAGTAGAGACCGTCAAAGGCATCAGGATAAGGACGAATAGAATCAGACAAGTTCTTACCGGCTTCCACTTCCTCCTTAACGGTCTTGAGGTAGCGCTTGAGCTTGGGGTTAGCCGTTTGCTCCGCCATAATGGTCAGGGAGCGCACCATGGAAACTCCTGCATTGATGAGAGCCGCGAACTGCCGTGAAAATACAGCTTTGTCTCGTGTATCAATGGTGGCCAGCATCAAATCGAGGTTGATATTCGAAAAGGGACTCTTGACCTCTTGAATATCCTCAGACTTAGCATAGATCCCCTCTTGCCGTAGGATACTGCGGGCCTCCATGAGCGAGGCGGCTGAAATCGTTCTCCGAACAGGTTGACCTGCTCGTAACCCTCTAATTTTGTATTGAGCCATAACCAATCATCCCAAACGCCTTGACAATCTCACCTTGACCTTTATCATACCGAGTTCAATCGGTTCGGACGATACCCACTAGTTGGGCTGGATTTCCCGGATCCTGCCATCAAGTCCTGGTACGGACAGAATCCAGGGAAACACTTGACTTTGACCTAGCGTCGACCCTGAGCCATTGCTGGCCGGCGTTGCTGACCTTGGCCTTGTGCCGTTGATCCCATCCCGGCAGTACCGATCAGACGCTGTAACTCCTCAGGACGAGTCGTCTTAGACATCGCCGTCTCAAAGGTAATAGCTCCCTGCTGATGCAGGTCAGCGAGGCGTCGTTCGAGCGTTTGCATCCCCAAATTACCGCCTGTTTGAATCGCTGAGTAGATCTGGGAGGTTTTTCCTTCCCGAATGAGGTTTGAAATCGCGGGGGTCACCACCATGATCTCTTGGACCAAAACCCGACCAAACTGACCGGGCTGGGGATTATGGCGTGGTGCTAGGGTCTGAGAGAACACTCCCTTGAGGGAGTTTGACAACTGCACCCGGATTTGCTGTTGTTGCTCCGGAGGGAATACATCCACCATACGGTCAACAGTCTGGGCAGCAGAACTAGTATGCAGTGTTCCAAAAACAAGGTGACCTGTTTCCGAGGCTGTAATCGCAAGCTGAATAGTCTCCAAGTCCCGTAACTCCCCGATCAGGATCACATCCGGATCCTCACGCATAGCTGCCTTGAGAGCATTTCCAAAACTCTTGGTATCTTCACCCAATTGGCGCTGGTGGACGATGCTCTTGATGGGCGTGTAGACATACTCAATTGGATCCTCAATGGTGAGAATATGCTCAGCCCGTTCGCGATTGATCATGTCAATCATTGAGGCCAGCGTGGTGGTCTTGCCAGATCCGGTGGGGCCTGTTACCAGAAGCAGACCGCGAGGCATTTTGGCCATTTCCTTACAGATGTCGGGGAGGCCTAATTTATCAATGTTGGGGATTTCTGAAGCCAGAGCCCGCATCGCGCAAGCATAGGTGCCGCGATCTTTATAAACATTGACCCGGAAACGCCCAATTCCACGCACACCGTAGGAACAGTCTAATTCCCAAGTCTGCTCCAACTGCTTCCGCTGGGTATTGTTGAGCATACTGAAGATGAGCTTTTGCACTTCCTCAGCTGTCATAGGGTCATGCTCAGTGGGCGCTAGCTTACCCCCCACCCGGAAGTAGGGAGGCAATCCGCAGGAGATATGAATATCGGATCCGCCCTTTTGGACGACCTCTTCCATCAAATCCTCAATCATGAGTGCCATAAAATCATCCTCTCAGCCAATCGTTGATAGTGTTCCGATGTTAGTTGACATCCGAGTGAACTGGGTGAATCTGCGGCTGGATCCTTTCAATCTGAATCCATTTAAGTGAGGGGTCTTTCGAGCTGGGATCCACGACTTACCCTAGTTCTGAACTTCTAAGTCTAGACGGATGCCGTGTCGAACTTGGGCGTCAAACAGTAGGGGCAATCCAACCAGTCCAACTGCAACTCAGCCTTGCACGTCCGACAGGTGTTCATGGACTTCGCTCGTGCCTTTAGTTCACCCTCCAAACCTTTGTCAGTTAGGGTAACGCGGTCCACTTCCTCGAGTGTGGTGTAGCCCTGTTTCACTAACATCAAGCTGTACGCTAAGAGTGTTTTCATCCCGGTCTCAACGGCGGTCTCTTTGATGATTTCGGTGGGTGCCTCCTTATTAATCAACTCGGCAATGTCGTCATTCATCCGCATGAACTCGTACACCCCGACCCGGCCTTTGTAACCGATACCCCCACACTTTCCACATAGAGTGCCTGTAGCCCGAGCCTGTTCAATCTCTTTGTTGGTAAGTTTGTTCGGCTTGTAGAACGTGAACTGCTCTGTGTCACCCGAGGTCACAAACCCATAGCGGGCTAACTCTTCCTGCGTGGGATGGTAAGGGAGCCGACACTCTGTACAGACCCGTCGCATCAGACGCTGAGCCAGGACCCCTAGCAGAGAGCTAGACACCATGTGGGGCTCAATTCCCATTTCCATCAGACGGGCAATAGCACCAGGAGCATCATTAGTATGCAGGGTAGTTAGAACTAGGTGACCCGTGAGTGACGCTTCAATCGCAGTTTTGGCAGTCTCTAGGTCACGCGTCTCACCCACTAGAATCACATCCGGATCCTGACGAAGGAACGCCCGTAGGATCTTGGCAAAGTCCATCCCCTTTTCTCGGATCACCTGAACCTGAGTCAGACCGGGTAGCGTGTACTCAATCGGGTCTTCTGCCGTACTGATGTTGATCCCTGGATCGTTGACTTCTGCTAAGGCCGAGTAGAGCGTTGTCGTTTTTCCGGATCCGGTGGGACCTGTCACCAGGATGAGCCCGAAGGGACGCTTCACGATCTCTTTGAAGGCATCCAGCGTCGCCGCATCGGTAATCAGTTTATCTAATCCTAGTTGGGTAGAGGAGTTGTCTAGAATCCGGAGAACGATCTTTTCCCCGTAGCGGGAGGGCAGTGTACTTACCCGGAAGTCCACTTTGCGACCCTTAAAGATCCGACGGATCCGGCCATCTTGGGGCTGACGACGTTCGGCAATGTTGAGGTCAGAGATAATCTTGAAACGAGCCGTGAGCGCAGGAATAATTTTGCGAGGCAGGTTCTCAAAGGCGCGCCGGAGAACCCCGTCTTTCCGGAACCGGATCCGCATGTACTCTTCTTGGGGCTCGATGTGAATATCGGAGGTGCCCTCTTGCAAGGCTTTAACCAAAATCTGGTTGGCTAATTTCACTACGGGCGCATCATCGGCGGAGCGGATTTGTTGCTCTAGCGATCCAGAATCATCTTCATCTGAGGCTTCCTCAATGCTGTCGAGATCTAAATCTTCAATGTTGCCCGTAACTTCAATTTCTTCCTCTTGCTGATCTTCGAGCGCTTTGACGGCAAGAGCATCAGCCTGTACATCCAGATAACGGGACATGAGTTGGTCAAAGTCTGCCCTAGCAAACACCAAACGCCCCAGTTTCAAGTTCTGGAGTCGCAGCCGCCGTTCGAGATCATCTCGGGCTTGTAAATCGTCAGGCTTGACCATCGCCACCTTGAGTATGCCCTCTTCCTGAGCAATGGGGAGAACACGGTAGCGGTTACAGACGTCTAGGGGCATGAGAGTATCGATTAACTCACCCAGGGTATTGACATCGACAGGGGTTACCGCTAGATCAAGTGATGCGACGCCGTAGATTACCTTGAGCTCAAATAGCTCTTGACGTTTATAGGCTCGTTCTAGCTCGGGAGGGAGTTCCTGACCCGTAAGCTCTTCAATGATAACCGCCAGAGCTTTGCCTGTTTCCTTTTGAATCCGGTAGGCCTCTTGGAGTTGCAAATCGGTAGCGACCTGCATCTGCACCACTTTGCGACCAAACGGGGATATGCTGGTTTGGCCTACAACCAGGGCTTTGCTGCGGCTACTGCGGGACGGGAAGGAGAGTTCTTTAGTCATAGGTCGCAACGTGATGTCGGTAGAAGAACAGTGAGTCCGAGGGGTCAGATCAGAGCCTTGTGCCAGCCCCGTCATCAAAAGCGTCAGTGTTGGCAGCAAGGTGTAGAGTCAGGATCCGTCGGGCGAGAGTGACCTCTCTAAAATCAAACTAATAAGTAGACATTCTAAAATCAACTCGGCTTGGATCTCAGGTGAGTTCCCTTGAGTACCCCTGTTATGACTCTAGGTAGTCGCCAGCTGTCGGGGGGAGTACCTCCGCTACTGAGCCTCTAAATACTGAGCCTTCGATGGGTAGATCAACGGATCCTGGGATTCAGATATGGCTCTACTTTATAAAGTTTCATCCAGAAAAACCAGATGATGATCTTTCTGAGTGTACACCGTGTTTTGTGCGGCTTTAGTGCCGTTTTCCTAGAGCTGATTTCATCCTAGACAAGGAGATCGAGTGTCGGGCTAAATGTGTGGGGCTAGAACAACTGGCGCATTTGGCTATGGGCGGCCTCTATCGCCTGCGTGTGCCCAGATAGGGCCGCGTCAATATCGGATAGGCGCTTGATCTCAGCTTCACGGTTACCAGATTCAGAGGCCTTGAGGGCAATGAGACTATCCAGCTCCGTCCGGCGGGCTTGGATGTCTCTGGTCATACGGTCAATGACTTCGTGTTCGTATCGATCAAAGGTGTCGATAACGAGTTGGTGGACCTGGGGCCACTGGTGGTCAGCCAATTGTGGGAGGTATGCGATGAAGGCTTTTTTGAGAGCTTGGGTTAATTCCCGTCGAGCTTGGTCGAGTTGGAAGGCTCCGATACCCAGTCCCAGTAATACGATCCACAGTGGCCCCAAGGCCCCGACCAGAATGGGCAGGAACACCACGAAAAAACCGCCAGTACCAATCACACCGACCCAGTTAACCAGAATATCCTTCCAGCTGAAGCCCCCGTAGGCCAGTAACACTCCAGCAATGTTGCCTGAGGCCAAACTGAAAAACCCTGCCGCCCAGCGCGCCCATCCCGGAGAGTCATCACTGAATTCACGGGTCTGAGGTGACCGATAGTCCTGGTGGTCGAGGAGGTGAGCTGTGATGCGTTCTGTAATCTGTTGATAGTCGGATCCTAAGGTAATAACCCGCTCCGTTAGGGATTGAAACACGGTGATGAGTTCCTGTTCAGCCAGCTGCTCCCATGCCGCCATCTTTTCGCCCAGATAACGCTCGAAGGCTCGTTTGGAGTTGGCGAGAAAGGCCTCCCGTTGCTGTTGCTGGAAGCACTCTAGGAGGGTAATCGCAGGTTGATAGCGGAAAAAGTCTTCGTCAAAGGTGTCTTCTAGACGGTAAAGATACTGCTTGAAGGAATCGGCAATGGCACGGGCTTCGCGGTCACGGATGTCTCGGATGTCCGACTTGAGGGTGTCTCGGAGGGCTTCGAGTTCTTTGAAGGCTGGTTCAAGGGCAGCAACGCGTTGTTCTAAGTCGGCGAGGTTCTGATTGAGTAAAGGGATCCGTCGTTCAACTAAATCATGTACACGGGTATAGACCTGGCGGGCTAACAGATGGGCTTGATGGAGTTCCACCAGCGCTCGATCTCGGCTAAGCAGGGTGTCAAGGGCAGTCAAAAAGGTGGGGAAGCCAGTGCTGTCTAGGTCAGGATCCGGTTGCGATTGGCACCGACGCAGGGCCTCAAGGGATGACACCTCAAAGACACGTTGGTCGTAGAGATCTTGACCATTAACCTGAGTGTAAGGGGTTAAGTTGGTACGGAAGAGTTGGCGGAGTTTAGCCTCAGCCGCTTGCACTGCTTCTAGATCCTCGGGATCGATCAAGCCCCGCCGCACTTCATCCCAAGCATTAATCAAGAAGAAGACGCTGAGCCCGCGACCTTTGATGTAGATATCTAGATAGCGACGCTCGTTCAATGTAAGAGGTTGATCGGCTCGCAGCACAAACAGAATAGCATGGCAATTGTGCAAATAGCTCAGGGATAACTGATTAAGCGCTTCTGAATCATTGAGACCTGGACTATCAACAATTTCAACCCCATCCTCCAACAGGGGTAGCGGATACTCGACTTGAGCATGACTAACATCGGGGAACGCTAACTGATCGTCGTCTTGATAGGTTTTGGCTTGAGTCGGATCTAGGGTGTACTGCTGTTTGAAGGTGCGAAAGTCAAGAGTTTCCGCCGGATGGCCATCTTTGAAGTAGATGGTGACTGTTTTATCAGGGCCATATCGAACCACGGTAAGGACTGCGGTACACGGGTTGACATCTGTGGGTAGCAAGGATTCACCAAGCAAGGCGTTCAAAAAGGTTGATTTACCTCGCTTCATATCCCCTAAAATCATTAACCGGAAGACCCCGTTATGGAGATTACGGCTGACAATATCTAGGTCTTCGTATTCTTTATCGAGCCCTAGGGTGCCTTGCGTACTTTGCGGATCCAGTTGGGTCAGGGTTTTGGCCATGTGGCTTAGGTGCTGGGCAACGGCTTGGCGAATTTGAACCACCTGATTCAAATAGTCTAAAGAGGGACGGAGGGTGCTAGTCATGATAGTAGGTCCTAGGTGAGTCTTGCGGTGAGGGGTATAGCTACTGTAGAAGGTCGTCAAGGCGGGTTGAAAGGATCCTGTTCTAAGACTGATGTTTAAGGCGATTGATCTCCTCTTCAACTTCGAGCTCGCGGAATTTGCGGTCTAGATCCCCCCAGGGCTCAGAGGGTTTGGTCCAACCGCTCCACTGTTCTGCTTTGGCTCGATGCTGTTGGGTTTGAACGTCGCGTAATTTGGTTTTGACTTCCGCCCGTTTCTTTTGGATTTGGGTGTGGAGCTCTTCGAGTTTTTGGATCCGTTCTTGCCCCCCTTTCATCTGCCCCCAGAGTTGATTGCCCTGACTGAGTAGGGCCGCTTCCCGGTCTTGAGCGCCTTTGACTAGATCCGGACGACTATACCGTTGCGCTTTTTCGACCCGTAGGTGCCACGTTTTCACTTCTTCAGCGGTGGCAAGAATACTTTTCTGTAAACGCTGTTGCTCAGCTCGACTCTCGGCGAGTAACCGGACGGTATCGGTTTCCTGTTGCCGGAGCTGTTCATCGAGGGCCTGCAATTCCAAATCGGGATGAGCCTTGAGGAACTCTTCTAGACGACTCTCAAAAAAACGTCCGACATCATCAAACAATCCCATAAGTCCCTCCGACTCGTCTCTGATTCAACGTTACTTCCACCGTAGATCACAGTTGGGCTGGTGCTGTTCTGGATCCTAGATCCTCCCAGCCCCTTAACTAGAAGGTAATAAACCCGTGAGCCTGCTCAGTAAGCTAAACAGGGCAGTTAGTTCCACCCTTTTTTAGGGGAGTTAGAGGGGATCCTACTCTCGATAGGGAGACTTCCTGCGGGACAAATACAGAAGCTCTGTGATGAGTACCAGTGGCTCGATCAGAATTGCCGATGGCTCCGTTGAGATTCCTGACGACTCTGTTGGGATTGCTGATAGCCTTGTCAGAACTGCTGATAAATCTGTTGAGGTTAACAATGACTCCGTTGAGATATACGATGACTCTACTGGGATTGCGGAGAGACCCATTGAGATCAACAATGACTTTAATGGAATTCCTGAGGACCTCGTTAGGGTTAATAATGGCTCCGACAGATTGAACAGTGACTTTGTCAGAATAAACAACAGCTTAATTGGGATTGACAATAGCTTCGTCAGGATGAACAACGGCCCTGTTAGCAATGGATCACTAGCGGGAGCGTGGGCCGACAATCATAACTCTGTCGTTTCAGTTCTCCATCAAACCCCAGTTCTAATCGATATTCAGAACCCTGCTTCAAGGTAATCAACCCAGAGGCCACCAAGGATCCTAGCTCTGCAGACACCGGCTCAGCATCAGGTAGCACCAGGGTTAATTGCGTTAACTCCTGCCAGCCCGCCGCGTGCTCCATGGGCTGTGCTCTCTCTGGCGACCGTCGATCAGGACGTTGGCCAAACGCCAAGTAGAACAGCATAGGTTCTTTCAGTTGGCTGATATTCGTGCCCACCTCAATCACTAACGGAGCGGGTAAATACAGCGGGTGATATGACCATGTTGCAAACGGTAGACTCTCGACTGTATCACCGCGTGGGCGCCAGCCGATGCCAACGGGACAGACTTGCTGCCGCTCTGACCACCGCTCCCATAAGTAGGTCGGACGAGTCAGCTCAGATTGCGCCGCCGCCGGATCCTGAATCCAGAGCAGCTCCAGCATGACATTACGAAAAAAATAGCGACGGTTAGCCGTGCCTTGGCCAGGGTGAGTCGAGGCAGATCCTTCCACCAACCCCAGAGAGGTTAGGACCTCTGCTGCCTCTGGTGCATCAACATCAGTACAGATAAACACATGGTCTAGTTCGATAGTCATGGCAGATGGATCCTATATAGGAGCTCATGCGTCACGGCATCGGGTTCTCATGGGATTGAATGCGGGTTACACGATGAGGGATATCATACCCGGAGGCTACCAGCCGTTCTCTGATCTGTATTCTCACCTCGCCATCCCAGGTAGGGGATCCGTGATTCACTGAAGTTAGATAAGTGGTCTTGCTGAATCAGTCCCTACAACACGGGGTCAGGGGGCGAACAATGGTTTAATGGAGAGTCGATAGCGCGAATGTCCCCCTTGGTCCCCACCTCCATCTGTCTATAGATCCCCACGTCTATAAAGGCGGACTGGTCCAGAGGAGCCTCGCCAGCCGTAAGGCCGTTTGTTGTCGTCTGCATCCAAGCTTGGTGATCACTGTTATGGCAGAAACTCTGTTCTTTAATGCACTCCGAGAAGCCCTCGATGAAGAAATGGCTCAGGACCCGAATGTGTTCGTTCTGGGCGAGGATGTAGGCCACTATGGCGGATCCTATAAGGTCACCAAGGATCTATATCAAAAGTATGGTGAGCTCCGACTACTCGATACGCCCATCTGCGAGAACAGCTTCACCGGACTGGCGATTGGTGCCGCGATGACCGGGTTGCGCCCCATCATTGAAGGGATGAACATGGGCTTTCTTCTGCTGGCGTTTAACCAAATTGCCAATAATGCTGGGATGTTGCGCTACACCTCAGGCGGCAACTTTACAATTCCAATTGTGATTCGGGGTCCCGGTGGGGTAGGACGGCAATTGGGGGCAGAACATTCCCAACGATTAGAGGCCTACTTTCAGGCGGTGCCGGGGCTTAAAATCGTCGCTTGTTCAACACCTTATAACGCGAAAGGTCTGTTGAAATCTGCAATTCGTGATGATAACCCGGTCCTGTTTTTTGAACACGTTTTACTCTACAACCTCAAGGAAAACCTGCCAGAGGAGGAGTATTACGTCCCATTGAATAAGGCAGAAATTGTCCGGCCCGGATCCGATGTCACCCTACTGACCTACTCCCGGATGCGCTACCACGTGCTCAAGGCGGTGGATCCGTTAGTGGCTGCCGAGATTGATCCAGAAGTGATTGACCTGATTTCCTTGAAGCCATTGGATATGGAGACCATCGCAGAATCTGTTCGGAAGACGCATCGGGTCATCATTGTAGAAGAAGATATGAAGTCAGGCGGCATCGGCGCTGAGATCACGGCCCGCATTACTGAGGACCTATTTGATGAGCTAGATGCTCCGGTTGTCCGCCTAGCGTCTCAAGATATTCCGACACCCTATAACGGCACGATGGAAGCTGCCACGATTGTGCAACCCGAAGATATCGTTGCGGCGGTTGAGCAGATCCTGGCTTAATTGACAGGTTAGCAGTCCATATCACAGGATCCTGCTTGGTCCTCAAAAGATGGATCCTTCCTTTGGATCCTGAAGACCCATATCTTTCTGCTGGAGATAGGATCCTGTGTCCCTGGCCGTATGGCTGGACTAGGATCCTATGTAGTTAATCGACGTATTTAAGCCGAAGCCAATTTCGCTTCTTTTGTGTATATGCCACAACAGTTTATCAGGCTCAAAAAGGTCTCATCCGAATACACGAAGAGCCCAATTTAGCTAACTTCCGATCCTGAGTAGATGTGAGGACTTAAAGCTAAAGATTTCCAATGCTTTTGAGGTTTAACCTACTCAAGCACTCCTGTAGTTAAGTAGCATGTCATCAGTTTGAGTTGCACGTCAATGGTGTCGAACTATTGTTGTATATGCCTGCTGTGTAACCCAAGCCTCATTGAAAAGGATCTGAGTTTTTACTCCAAATATGTTGCACTTGTTACTTTGACTTTATACGAGGCTAGATCGAAATGAGAGAGACACGCCTAAACTCATTGGATTGCTTATTATTTAACCTTATGTGGGTTGTTGATCATGTTTTTGGCTCTTCTGTTGAAGGGACAACAGTTAGTTCTGACAAGCGGCTCTTTCAAGATGGTCGCCAACAGGTTCGTCATCGTGTGGGAGAGCAACTAGCAGCCCAGCACATAACTCACCATATTCCCATCAACAAACTTGACGCACTATCGATCCCTGAGTTCAGGAAAAAGCATCAATCCCCTCACATTCCTGTTGTCCTCACAGGAGCAGCTAAAGAATGGACTTGCTGTCAAACGTGGTCACCTGAATTCTTTGCAGAACGTTATGGCGATGATGAGGTCACTCTACTGCAAATTGCCACTGAAGATTTGGGACGCCCTCAGTTTGAACCCATTGGTCAGACTATCTCTTTACAGGAGTTAGTCGAACGCCTTCGTCAGGGTGATCGAGACTTCTACTGGCGTTTTAGTCCGCTCATGCACCGCCACCCCGAATTACAAGAGGACTTCGACAGTACTTGGCTCCAGTCTTTTCGGGAATGGAATGCCTATAGAGGGTTTGAATTATTCCAACTATTCATGGGCTGTAGAGGTACGAATACTGCGTTACACAATGCTCCAGCCTCTAATTTATTTGTTCAAGTTTATGGTCGTAAGCGGTGGTTAATCTACGCTCCCATCTACAATCCTATTTTTGATCCACCATTGACTCGATCCCCTTACTTTTTCAGTAAGTTTGACCCTGAACATCCTGACTCTGCCCTGTTTCCTGGCTGTGAGCACATGATTTGTTACGAAACGGTCTTGGATCCTGGGGATGTTCTGTACCTGCCCCCTTATTACTGGCATCAAGTGACAAATTTAACAGACTCAATTGGCGTCGGCTATCGTTGGATTACGCTATCGTCCATGATGAGTGCCAGCTTTATCCAAACCCTTCTAACATTTATGTCAACCAATCCTCCAGTTTTTCGTAACCCTGTGAGTCGGCGTAACCAGGATCCTGATTTGGTCACCAAGGTGCCAACTCTGCTCCAAGGCTAGCTTGACTGGTGGGGAACATTAGTTGCCAGGGTTAACCAACCTCTGTTTGAGAGCCCAGGCCCAACACGTTGCGACCTCTTGTAATCGCCGCATTTTTTGATCAGCGGAGAGCGGCTTGCCTGTTTGAGGAACAACAGCGTCCTCAGTCAGCCACTTAAGGTAATGTTCGGCTTCTTTCTCTGTAATGGATCCAGCTGAGCGATTCGAGAAGAAGTCCACAATACTCTTGGCTGTGACCTCATATTTCTCCAGGGTCTTGGGCTTAACTGTTTTAGCTTTCATGGCTAGGAACTGATCCCAGACCTCTAGGAGAGAGGATCCTTGGCCCGAATCAGAGCTCGTGTAATCAGCCAAAGTCCGATCAAATCGGCCTGCCAGGAGGTCTAACTCAATCTGCCGAGCCACTCGTTCAGCATACCGACGGTTCACGGCAGTATCGGGCAGCTTCATAGAGTCCGGTATTGCTTGCCTTCGAAGCACCAACGGAGGGGCAGACGGCCCTGATCCGAGATCAGGGAGACGGAAACAGGAGAGGGGGAGAGGTCATAATCAGGTGGTCCACAGGTGGCTCAGAACGGGTCGAAACTCTCCCAAAATAGCCTAAACTCGTCGACCCCTCATTCTCAGGAAGAGATGGATCCTAATCACCCTAGAAACGCGAAAACCCGCTCTAGAAGCGGGATCTGGGTAAAGCCCATGACGAGAGTCGAACTCGTGACCTCCCCCTTACCAAGGGGGTGCTCTACCACTGAGCCACATGGGCAGCGAATTTTAGTATCGGTTACATTAATTTCTTCTAAATACCTATGGTGGGCCGAGTTGGATTCGAACCAACGTAGGCGTAAGCCAGCGGATTTACAGTCCGCCCCCTTTAGCCACTCGGGCATCGACCCAGTCATTAGGGCTTTTATATCTTAGCAGGATCCTTCCCGATGTAAAGCTATCTGACCTCCAGCTAACCCTAGGCTAGGCATGGTATAAGAGGAACAACTCTAGGATCTGTGTTGCGGTTAGTCTCAACGTATGGATAGTGCCTCCTTTTTAGTAGAATACGGGTTTGAACTGAAGAACCAAGCACCAGAGATGTGGTGTCAGCATTGGTCTCAACACTTTCCCGAAGACTGGATCCCAAGTGCGCTGATTGAAGCTTTCTATCAAGGGCGCTACAAAGCAACATCGGTGGAACAACTATTGCTGCAATGGATCCGTCGAGGCCATCCTCGTCTTAGCTACACCTCCGAGTTAACTTGCAGAATCTGGCCTGATTACTCGATGCCAGCAGTTGGGACCTTGCAATCTCTAACGGATCCATTATCACCAGAGCCCATTCACAGAGAGGCCATCATCTCTTCTCAACAGCTGATTCAACTCCTGAGCTATGAAGATATCCCGACAAAGTTAAAACAGTTGAGTCTGTTGGACCCTAGTGCACCCGCCGCTCTACCGTTAAGTTAAGAGGTTGCGGAGTGGGCGTATGTAAGAGGTTGGCCTCGGGTCGCTAAGTTAACGGATCCATCTCGATAGGCAATCTGTCCGTTGACCAGGGTCAGAAGCGGCCATCCCGTCAGGATCCAGCCTTCAAACGGGCTCCATCCACACTTCGTGAGTAGGTCCTCACGCTTGACCGGGCGACTAGATGTTAGATCAACCAGAACGAGATCGGCATCATACCCAACTTGAATCTGACCTTTGTTCAAGACAGTGTAGGCCTGTGCCGGAGCTTGACACATCCATCGCACAACTTGGCTTAACGTGCAGCGTCCCTGCTTCATCGCAGTCAACATTAAGGGAAGAGAGGTTTCTACCCCCGGCATTCCGGAGGGAGATTGGGGATACGGGCGAGCTTTCTCCTCGAGGGTATGAGGGGCATGATCTGTTGCAATGAAATCTAAGATCCCCTTCTGCAAGCCTTGCCATAGACGCTTTTGGTTCTGAACAGCTCGTAGGGGTGGATTCATCTGAGCAAAGGATCCTAATTTTTCATAATCATCTGTGCTGAGCATCAAGTGCTGAGGGGTGACTTCAGCCGTGATCCAGTGGGGTTTGTGTTGATGGAGGTAGTCCACTTCAAGGGCCGTGGAGAGATGCAAAATATGAAGTCGATGCTGGTAGCGAGTAGCGAGTTTAACTGCAAGTTGGGTGGCCTGGAGAGCTGCCTGCTCATCTTGAATTTGAGAGTGAACACTGACATCAGAGTTCCCTTTGAATTGCTCACGACGCTCCAGGATCCGATGCTGATCTTCAGCATGAACTGCAATTAGAAGTTGAGTATTCGCAAAAATGGGGTCTAGAGCAGCTTCTGTGTCCACAAGCAGAGGCCCCTGCATGGAGCCCATAAAAATTTTAATCCCACAAGCTCCTTGAATCGTTTGCAAATCAGTGAGGTTATCCGCAGTTGCTCCGATGAAAAACCCAAAATTGACCAGCGATTTAGCAGCAGCCCTCGCTAGCTTGTCATCCAAGGTAGCCTGTGAGGTGGTGAGAGGAACTGTATTCGGCATTTCTAGAAAAGAGGTTACTCCCCCCTTAGCACAAGCTTGAGAGGCCGTATTTAGGTCTTCTTTATGCTCCTTACCGGGCTCGCGGAAGTGGACTTGAGGATCGATCACGCCTGGAAGCAAAACATGACCTTGGCCATCAATGACATCATCAAGATCCGTGTGAGCTGCTCCTGGTGTGTATAGAGTTCGGTCAATTTGGGTGATCCGTCCCTCTTCTATCATGAGGTCACCCTGGTAGAGGTCCCCATCGGGTAGGGCCATGCGCACATTGGTCAGGCAGACTTTCATCAGTCGTCTCATGGGAGTATGGCAGGATCCTACCAGACTTCCTCTTTCTAGACCTAGATTGAGCGATCAATCTTAGACCCATTACTCAGGCCCAAAGTAAAGCCTAGGATGATACAACAATAGGGCAGTTATTGGGAGATGACGTTGGCCTCATTGACAGGATCCCCGCTGCCTGAGAGCGAGTGGATCAATGGAATCGAAGCACTCTTTTTACAGGGGGCCTACCGACAGGTCCTAATTCAGGTTGAGCGCGCCATAGGTGAGCACCCGCAGTCTGGCTCTTTAAAGTTATGGCGGGCCATCACACTAGAAGCGATGGGACAAACGGCAGAGGCTCTCACCTGGGCACGACCTTTGATGAAATACCCTGACACCGAGATTGCCAAACAGGCCAAGTATCTAGTGTCCATCTGGGAAGCCCCTCGCCTGCGGCGCCGTCGTGACTTAGTCACAGAAATTCCGGATCTTGGCTATCTCTCAGATAGTAGCTGGGATCTCACGTCATTGGCGCCTACTCCTAGACCCAGTTCATCCCCTTCGTCTACAAATCGAGAGCCCCAATCGGGTACAGTAATTGGACCCGTTAAGCAGACTGTCATAGGGTTTATTGGGATCCTGACCGCTCTGGCTGGGCTGATCTGGCTATTACGTTTTATTGGGAGATAGTGTGAAAGATTGGGTTCGAGTCAGTGTGCCAGCAACGACGGCCAACTTGGGGCCAGGATTCGACTGCCTCGGTGCAGCACTCAATCTCTATAACTATTTCCGCTTCAAGCTACTGGTGGAGGGGGTTACCATTCGCTATCGCGGCACCGATCATGTCAGCCTAGGTAAAGAAAATTTGGTATACCGAGCCTTCTGCCGAGCCTTTGAAGTAGTGAGCCAACCGATTCCTGGCGTCGAAATTGAAATTGAGCTGAATGTCCCTTTGTCACGGGGGCTCGGTAGCTCAGCAACGGCCATCGTGGGAGGCTTACTAGGGGCAAATACTCTAGGACAGTTGAATTTAAGTCCAGAAACCCTGTTGCAGCTGGCGATTGCCCTAGAGGGACATCCCGATAATGTTGTGCCTGCTTTCAAGGGCCAATGTCAGCTGTGTGTCCAAAATCAGAAAGGAGGATGGGTATTCTGCCCTCTAAACTGGCATGATTCTATTCAAGTTGTAGCCGTGGTGCCTAACTTCAAACTGGCTACCCAAACCGCTCGCAATGTTCTACCTAAGTCTATCTCCATCGCCAATGCTGTCTTCACTGCGAGTCATGTTGGCTTGCTGATTCGCGCCTTGGAAACAGGATCCATAGAATGGCTACAGACCGCTCTTCAAGATCGACTACATCAACCGGCCCGACTTGAGTTAGTCACGGGATTCAAGGCTGTGCAAGCGGCAGCCAAAACAGCCGGATCCTACGGTGTCGTGATTAGTGGAGCCGGACCAACACTACTGGCCTTAACTGACAGAGAGCATCGCGAGCCAGTTGCTGAGGCTATGGTTGCGGCATGGAGGCAACTGGATATTGAAGCAACAGCTTTACAACTAGAACTCGATCGCAACGGATCCCAAGTTATAGAAGGTAGTCAGACTTCGGAAGAAACTCAGAAAAACCTTTAGAAAAAACGGGAGGACAAGTCCAGGCAGGATTCAAAAGCTTTTAAAAACTATCCGCTCCAACCTAAGATGCAAGGATCCATTCAAAGAATCGACCATTACATGGCGTAAGGAGGAGCGGCCTAGCGGGTCGTCACATGGAAACCTGACTGCCGGGAGGAACCCAGGACAGTTTGACCCAGGTTGACTTCCTAGCCTGTCTAGCAGGATTCAGAAGCTCCAGAATCGCACTGTTAGAGAACAGCCCCGGCCCACAGCCGGCCTTCTCCAACATGAAGACCCTTGCATTTACTACTATCTGGCACTACGTACCCTCCTTACTAGACGACTTCTTGAGGCTATCACAAAAAAGTAGGACCCTTGAGGCCTAGAGGTTGCATTATCGTGATCCAACCCAGATAGGTGACCGAGCTCGTTACTCGTGACCGTAATCCTCTTAGCAATAGACTCTTGACCTTTTTGACGGCTAACCGTCGTCTCGACTCCGGAGAACGTGTTATCACTGGCTGGAAGGATCCTGAGTTCTCGCTAGGTGACATCATGCCCCATAGACTGATATCCACTCCTGTCATTCTCGCTGGTCTCCTGTCTTTCGGGGTCGGCTCCGGTGTCGCACTCTTACTGGCCTACCGTGGTGTAGCTCATGAGATCAGCTTGCCCTCAGGTTTGAACCTTGACGAGCTTGATCTTAGCAGTCTGATTCATAGCAACACTGAGCTTGAGCAGAAAGCAACTGAGCCTAATCAACCTGCTGCTGAAACAGCCTCTACTAATGGAGACGCAACGGATCCTAAGTCCTCTACGATAACCACACCTCCACTGGATCCGGTCCAGTTGAATCCAGCCCAGACAGATCCAGCCCAGACAGATCCAGCCCAGACGGATCTAGCCCAGACAGATCCAGCCCAGATGGATCCGAGTGCAGCACAGCAATTTCAGAACGCTTGGCAACTATTGGCAGCGAATCAAGCCAAAGCCGCCCTTACTGAACTTGAAGAGTTGGATAAGACTCTTCCCATTCTGGCTGATCACATCGTGATGATGCAGGCAATAGCCTATGAGAAAGCGGCTAGCCCCACTTCAGCTCAGACTACCTGGCAAGCCTTATTGGATCAACATCCAGATAGCCCTCTCATTCCTAGAGCTTTGGTTGGCCTGGGTCAAAGTGAAGCGATCCTGACTCAATTTCCACACCATCCAGTGGCTGGACTGATTCTCGAAACCCTCTTGGCGCAGCAACCTGATAACCGCCAAGTCCTCCGGGAGATAGTCAAGCACCACCCTCAAACCCCCGACCTCTTGCCCAAGGTGAATCAGTGGGTACAGTCTCAACCAGCCAGCCTTACGCCTGAAGATTGGCAAGCCGTTGCAGACTTTTATTGGAATAAATGGGAGTATGGCAAAGCTTCACGTGCCTATGATCAAGCCCCCCTCACACCCCGCAATCTTTATCGGAATGCCCGAAGTCATCAACTATCACGAGAACCCGGTCCAGCTCGTACAGGCTTTCAAGCTCTCATTCAACAGTTTCCAGACAGCGAAGATACTCCTTTAGGCCGCCGTCGGTATGCCTCCATCAGTGATGTCTCCACAGCCATTGCACTGTTGACTCCCCTCGCAGAGCAATCACTGCCCGAATCGGCGGATGCACTAGCCGATTTAGCTCGTTTGTACGACAGAAATAGCAGTCCCCAATCTGCGCAAGCAGCCCGCGAGTCTCTGTGGGGTCGTTTTCCGCAAAGTGAAGCAGCGGCACGAGCAGCCTGGGACCAAGCCTCTGATCTAGCAAATGCGGGCCAATTTCAATCTGCAATCACCCTTGC
This sequence comes from uncultured bacterium, assembly GCA_964443615.1. Lineage (GTDB taxonomy): Bacteria > Cyanobacteriota > Cyanobacteriia > Thermostichales > Thermostichaceae > CAYSWV01. The sequence goes on from CAYUEE010000005.1 coordinate 74,764, forward strand.
CCAGCAGGTTGGCCTGGCTCAACGCGATACGGAAAGGGGATCTCAGCTTGTGTATTGGTCGGCCAAGTGGCAGGCTCGGCTCGGCAATCAAGCGGAGGCTCAACAGAGTTATGCTCGTGTTGTTCAGCAATTTCCTCATACCTACTATGCGTGGCGCGCTGCCGTTCAACTCGGCTGGCCTGTGGGTGACTTTAGAGCGGGGCGCCTTCCTGTTCAAGTTCAATATGAACCTGGCTTGCTACCCCTGCCTACAGAGGCTGTCTCTCCTGCTGTTCAAGCACTGCATTTGATGGGTATTCCGGAAGCAGCATGGGAACGGTGGCAGTGGGAACTCGGCTACCCAGCTCCCTACGGATTTGACATCGATCTACCTGCCACTGATATCTTCGTTATGGGTGTTCTGCGAAATGCCGCAGGGGATCATCTCAAAGGCATTAATCAAGTTGAAAGTATCCGATTTGACGCAGATCCGGCAGTTGCTCAACTGCGGCAACGCCGAGACTTCTGGGAAGCCATCTATCCGCTTCATTTTCATAACAGCGCATTGAACCAGTGGGGTGGAGATCCCACCACTCAACGCGGGATCGCACAATGGGCTGAGCAGTACAAGCTCAATCCCCTGATGGTAGCTTCGTTAATTCGGCAAGAATCCCGCTTTGAAGCTGATATCGTATCACGCTCTGGTGCCCTAGGACTCATGCAGGTAATGCCCAGCACTGGATCCTGGATCGCTAGCCAGCTTGGAGTGGCTCAGTACGAGCTAACCTTCCCCGCCGATAATCTCTGGTTCGGATCCTGGTACTTAGACTACACACACCGCACTTATGAAGACAATACAATGTTAGCAATCGCCAGTTACAATGCTGGACCGGGGAATGTCGCCAAATGGTTGAATCGGTACGGTTTTGAAGATCCTGATCTGTTTGTAGAGCAGATTCCTTTCTCCGAAACTCAAGGTTACGTTAAATCTGTCTTTGGCAACTATTGGAACTATTGGCAACTCTACACGCAGGAAGGCAAAACTTTGATAGATCGAGAACTCTGATTCTTATGTAGAGTCGTCCCATGCCGTGGGGAGAGGATATTTAGCACTAGTAGAAACCACGACCGAAACGCTTGCAGCCAGAAAACTAAACTAGAGATTGCAGTTCTGGGTGGTCTGGAAGGACTCCGTACCAATTCCTAATGTGCACTCGAGTGGAAGCCCTGCATTGTTAGTGTATGCAGGAGATGTTGCCAATGCAACAGTTGTCCATGCAATTCCTGTTGAGGAACAGTCGCCACTAGTGATGACAGGATCACCATAATTGGGAGCTATCTCATGGAAGGGTCGGTCCATGTAGGAAAAGTTACCTGGAGATGCAGCAATGTCAGTGTAGTTGCAGGGGTAGAGGCCTGTATCCGTACGGTAGATCTGAGATCCTCTTGTCACGGTAACCAAAGCTGCTCTGGCCTCTGCAGTTCGAGCTCTTCTTACCTGATTCAAGTACGTTGGAACGGCAATACCAGATAAAATTCCGACAATGACAATAACTACCAGAAGCTCAATCAGTGTAAACCCTCGCCTGTGCTCGCAACCCTGGTACAAGTGTCTTAGAAAAATAGGTGATTCGAACATGCATACAGTCTCAACTACGGGTCAAGTGTCTTTTCACTGGGTAACCCGGAACCAGAGAAGTCAAAAATCCAGGTAAAGCTAAAGTTGAAAAACGGTACCAATGACTTCCTGAAAGTAAAATACCAGGGAGAGTGTCCAGACAAGGAGTCTCCCTGGTAAATAGGTCTATACCTCTACCAGGCTGACAGGGGCATAACCAATGTCTAACCTTAAAACAAGATTAGCCACTAACGTTGCAACCCTTCTGGAAGTCAGTCTTCTTAACAAACTTACCTAAGCCCAGTGTGCACTCCAACTGCTTACCTGCAGTGTTTCTGTAAGCTTTAGCTTTTTTCTGAGCAGTTGTTACCCACAGAATGCCTGTAGAAGTGCCAGCACCCTTAGTTGCATTAGGAGGATCGTAGTTAGGAGCTTTAGCAGACCATGGATCCTGCATGTAAAGCTTGCCGTTTTTTCCGCCAGCTTCGATAGCTTTGAAGTCATTAGGATAAACACCTTCAGTACCCAAGCGGTAAGCTTCAGAAGCAATACGAACATCACTTAATGCAGACTGAGCTTCAGCAACGCGGCTACGACGAACCTGGTTCAAGAAGGTAGGTACTGCAACAGCAGACAAGATACCAACGATAACCACAACAACCAACAATTCAATCAATGTGAAGCCCTTGGAGCCGCTCAAAAGCTGCTGAGCAAGCTTCGCACGGAATAAAGAAGCACGGGATTTAGCGCTCATGTCAAGTCCTCTCGGTTACATATGAAATTGGTACGGGATCTCCCACCATCCCCAACTTACCCTCCTGCAACAGAATCTATAACATGCTGACCAAATCTTTTCTGTCCTGCGAGAACGTCCCCCTAGCCCATCATGATGAGGCCCCCGATCTGGTCTAAGTTGGTTCTACAGCTCTTCTATCGCTCTCTAGGTAAGAGAAACATGCCCAATGAGTCTTCGAAACTGTCAATGTATGGGCTTGCCCAGGCTCTATCTCACTCTTCAGATGTCTTCCTAAGGTGGCTCGACCAGGCCTGCTCAACACTGGCTCCAGCAGAACTATCAGCACTATTAAGCTCATTAGCTGATATAGAAAACCTGAGCCCCCTGCCTGACCTGGGTCGGATAACACCTGAGTTGGACAAGGCTCAACAGGTCGCTATTCTGGAGGCGATTTCTAACCTCCTAGAGCGGGAAGCATTACGAACGGCTTACTGCTTGTATACAACCTTGCTAAACTCCCAGCTCAAGGATCCATCTTTAATTCGTCTGTCTCCAGCAGCGGTTAAGGATTGCTTACTGGCCGCCGCCCGACTTAAACAGAATCAAAATCGTCCTACGGTTGCTTTGCAAATTCGTGAGTTTGTATTTGAACTGGATCCCTACTCCCCTGAAAACCTCTGGTCTTTAATTGATGCTCATAGCAGGCAACAGGATGATTTCTCTGTTGGTCTTTATGCCCAGACCCTGATCGAAGCCTTGGGTGAGAAGACCTGGAATCCGGAAGACCTACCAGAGCCCCAAAGCTACCTGATTTTTTTACTGGAGGCTGGCTACACAACTCTTTTCATCGAACTCTTGACGGCCTATGTTCCGTATCTTAAGGTCGAGCCTCAAGCCGCACTTTACGCCTGGCTTTCCATCTTCTCACAAACTTATCATCCTGAGTTTGCCTCAAGCCTAGAGGGACGTTGGCAGATGACCGACCTACTCTACGAATCAGGACTGTATTGCATTGGCAGATACTGCTTCAAAATGAGGCAGTCCTACGGATTTTCAATTATGGCCTCTGCTTTATGCCGCCTGTGGAACCAGGTCCAGACCAACAGCATTCAGCTGAAATATGGAGGATCCGCTGAACTAACCTCTTTATTCCTCAGGCCGACTGCAGCGTATTACCTATGCCTCTGTGGACGCGGTGAGGAAGCGTTTCAATTAATGTATTCAACATTGCAAGACTGGCCTCTGGCTAGGTTAGAGGCGTTTTTGAATGATAGTGAAAACCAGATGCAGGTGAGGATCCTTGCAATAGAGACTGTGTTGTATTCGGTGTGCTTTACTGCCAGCTATGTTATGGATAATCGGCCACAGGTTTTGAGATATCAGGCCTGGGCTGGATCCCACTTGCATCAATCAACGCGCAGCCGCTTTCCTCAGCTTCGCTGGACTCCCCCCCCCTCTCAAGTGCGAGAGACTCGGCGATTGCGGGTGGGCTATTTCAGTGATGGGTTGCGGGAGCACTCTGTCGGGTTTCTCAGCCATCAGGCCATTGGCTACCACAAACAGGGAGGAACGGTTGATGCCTATTGCTACCTCTATGGACAACCTGGTTATGCTGGTTCAGTTTGGGCAACTTTGCAGGCGCGCGTGCACCGGGCTCGGGATCTAAGGGGAGCGGAGATGACGACCCTCGTGCAAACCGTTAGGGATGATCATCTCGACGTGTTGGTCTTTATGGATGCGCTCACTAATCCAAAGGGATATTTAGCCTTAGCCTGCCGTTTGGCTCCTATCCAGATCTGTTGGCTGGGAGGCGATTCGACCACTTTACCGGATGTGAATTACTTCTTTGTGGATCCGTGGATCCTACCCCCTGAAGCAGAGACCGATTACCCTGAAACACTAGTCCGGTTACCCACGTTTGTGGGGCTCGATAGTCTAGAAGTGGCTGCGATCGAACCGAAGGCCTTCTATCAGGCGCTGAATATCTCTGAGCAGACGGTGATTTTCTGGACAGCAGCCAATGCCTTAAAGCGAAGTCCAGCGTCAATTGAAGCTCATCTTGAAGTTATTCGTCAGGTTCCCAATAGTGTCCTAATTGTGCGAGGGGTAGGTGATGTCCTCGCCATTGTTGAAGTTTATCAAGAGCGAGCCCGAGAGAAAGGGGTTCAAGATCAGCTTCGCTTCCTGCCCTTGACATTTACGGTACAAGAGTACAGAGCCTATCTCGGTTTCGTGGATATTGTTCTGGATACGTTTCCCTACACAGGGGCAACTCATACTGTGGAAGCTCTCTACAGAGGGATCCCGGTAGTCACTAAAGTCGGTGAACACTATTATGGGCGGATGAGTTATAGCATTCTGAAATCTGTTGAGCTAGAGAATGCCTGTACTGCTTGGACGGTGGATGAGTTTGTCCAAAAAGCGGTGGCCCTCGGACAGGATCCGGTGTATCTCCAACAGGTGAAGCAACATATTCAGGATTCCCGTCGCTGGTCTGTACTCTGGGATGCCCGAGGTATGGCCCGTAGTTTAGAAATGGCTTATCGGCAGTGTGTTGACCATCATTCTCAAGAGACAATTCACATTTCCAAAGGGATCCCTCACTATGAATCGGCTAGAGAGTGGAACCAGGCGGGGATAGAACGGGCTCAATTGGCGTCTCAAGAGCTGTCTGCTGTGGCTCGGTATCACCGTTGGGAGGAGGCGATCGATCACTGGCGAGCCGCCTTGAAGTGTGATCCGTACTACCTACCTGCTTGGCTAAATCAAATTCACGGATCCTTGGTTCTCGGTGACTCACGGCGAGCAATTCCAGAGGCCCTTACTCTCCTGCAACGGATCCAAGCGGAACCCGAGCACTTTGAAACACGTCTATGCGCCCCGCCTCCTCAGGACTCTCTGGTGGGATGGATCCCTGAATTCTCGCCATTGGCGGCGGCAACAGCGCATTTAGCCTACCACCATCACCTTGCCAGTTGGCTGGCCACTCATGGGGGCGTGATTTACCGGCAGGACGTTCTCCGGTTTTGGCAATTAGCCTTAGCTCTAAATCCCGAGGACCTGACGGCTCGATTAGTCGTGGGGTTGGTGCTATTGCATTACCAGCAGGCGGAAGGGATCCATCATCTGGAGAGTGTGGTGAATCTGATTCAGGAGCCAACTGTCCCCGACCACTATCGTCATTTGCAAGCCCGCGCTACGCAAGCCTTAACGTTGGCTAGACAGACCTGGGCACACCAAGGGCCGCGACCTCAACCTATAAATCCGGTCACTGTGGATTATGAGGGATATCGTCTGAGTCTAGAACCAAGTTTGGATAGTGTGGTAACCGTTGTGCTGCTGGCGCAGGGACAGTGGTTTGAATCGGAAATTCAGTTCTGCCAGCGTTATCTGCAACCGGGGATGGGAGTCATTGATGTTGGTGCCAATGTTGGAGTTTATACCTTTGTGGCAGCTCGTCAGGTGGGACCAAACGGGCTGGTTCTAGCGGTGGAACCGACGCGCAGTTGTCTGTCTTGCCTAGAAGCCACGATCAAGCAAAATCAGTTAGGGTCGTTTGTTATCCTGGTTGGGGCTGCTGCTGGGGCCTCTGAGGAAGAGGTTTATCTAGTATCGGAATCGGCTACGGTGTTTAATCACATTGTCCAGGATCCTCAGCGTTCTACCACCCCAGTCCAGGTTGTGCAGCAACTAACGCTAGATAGCTTGTGGCAAGAGCACGGCAGACCTGCGATTCATCTGCTCAAAATTGATGCTGAAGGGGCAGAGCTATCGGTTTTACACGGATCCATGGCTCTCATCGAAGCCTGTCAGCCCGTCATTCTATTTGAGGTTTTGCATGGCCAAGCCCAGACTGGATCTGAGTCGGCCCGCTTTCTCAAGACCCTCAACTACAGGTTTTATACCTATAATCGGTGGCTGCACCGTTTGAGCGCTGTGGATCCTGAGGTTGAGACTCTCCGGGTCCTGAACTTGATTGCAATGCCTGCCTCTCAATCTCCAGATTTAGGTTAGGTCAATCGGGATCGAGAGCGAAACGGATCGGGTATCCTCAGTAAGAATGCTTTCAATCTAAGAGATATGGCAGATTTTAACCGTGGCATCATGAAGTTTGATGGAGCTGATAGCCCCCTAGCACTACTCCTATCGGCCTTGGTGGTGGGCAGCGTAGTGGGTGGTTTAGTCTGGCTAGCCTTGAATCACGCCTACGCTATCTGACGAAATTGTGGCTGGTAGCAGTAGTCCCCTAAGATCCGAGGTTACCCTACACCACCTTCGGCACCACCTACTCTTGTGGTACCAGCAGTTTGGGCGTTCACTGCCTTGGCGAGAGACTCGGGATCCCTACGCTATCTGGGTCTCGGAGGTCATGTTACAGCAGACTCAGGTGACCACAGTGCTCCCGTATTACCAGCAGTGGCTCGGATCCTTGCCGACGATAGCTGAGCTGGCAGCTGCGCCTCAATCCCAAGTGCTGAAGCTGTGGGAAGGGTTAGGGTACTACCGACGAGCCATTCATCTCCACCGGGCTGCTCAACGTGTTATGACGGTGCATCAGGGCCAGTTCCCGGAGACTCTGGTCGAGGCTATGCAATTACCTGGCATTGGGCGGACGACGGCAGGAGGGATCCTAAGTGCAGCCTTTAACCAGCCCGTAGCAATTCTCGACGGCAACGTGAAACGGGTGGTAGCTCGGTTAGTGGCACTACCAGATCCACCGGCGAAAGTCATCCCTACATTGTGGGAGTGGTCAGAGGTCCTACTGGACCAAGACCATCCCCGAGATTTTAATCAGGCGTTGATGGATTTGGGGGCTACAATATGCCGTCGGCGTCAGCCTTTGTGTTTACAATGTCCGTGGCAGGCGTGGTGTCAAGCGTTTGCTCTTGGTCTTCAGCAACAATTACCCATGTCAACACCTACACCTGTTCGTCCCCACAAAGTGATCGCAGTTGGCGTCGTCTTTCGGGGAGAGGATCTTTTGATTGATCAGCGACCAGAAACATCCATGTTGGGGGGATTGTGGGAGTTTCCAGGCGGCAAAATTGAGGAGGGAGAAACACCCGCAGAGTGTGTGGTGCGAGAGGTGAAGGAAGAGATTGGAATTGAGGTGGAGATTGACTCGGAACTGGCCACGATTGAACATGAATATTCTCACTTCAAAATCACATTGATTGCCTACATCTGTCGATATGTATCGGGTGAAGTACAACCCTTGCAATGTGCGGATGTGAAATGGATCCGTCCTGACCAGCTCAGCGAGTATGCGTTTCCGATGGCGAATCAAAAGCTGTTCCCCCCCTTAGAGGAATGGCTCCAAGCTCAAGCAGATCAAGCAGCAGGGTAATTGAAATCCGGAGCTAGGCGACTCAGGGAGTACTTGAAATCGATCTGATAGTAAGCTGAAGATACTCGTTACTCAGGATCCTACCGTGTCTGACCTTGATCGTTACTGGATGCAACAGTGTCTCCATCTGGCTCGCCAAGCACAAGGGTACACAACACCGAATGCCATGGTGGGATCCGTGGTGGTGAAAGGCAGCAAGTTGATCGGGACTGGGTATCATCCTAAACCAGGAGAACCCCATGCTGAAGTGTTTGCATTGCGAGCAGCAGGGGAATCCGCACGGGGAGCAACAATCTATGTCAATTTGGAGCCGTGTAATCATTATGGTCGAACGCCGCCGTGTACAGATGCATTATTACGGGCCGGCGTGCACAGAGTTGTTGCGGGGATGGTGGATCCCAATCCTTTGGTTGCAGGGCAGGGGATTGCAAAGTTACGGGATCATGGCATTGACGTGACGGTGGGTGTAGAAGAGGTTGCGTGTCAGAAGTTGAATGAGGCGTTTTGCTTTGGGATCCTGAACCGACGCAGTTACGGCATTTTGAAATTTGCAATGACCCTAGATGGCAAAATTGCAACTCGCACAGGCCATAGTCGCTGGGTGAGCGGGGTGGACTCACGGCGCTATCTTCATCAGTTGCGGAGTCAGGTGGATGCGATTGTTGTCGGTAGTGGTACGGTACAGCAAGACGATCCACGATTGACCGTAAGGGATGCCCAGGATCAACCTCTACAGCGGCAGCCGTTGAGAGTAGTCTTAAGCCGTCAGTTAGATCTGCCCACTCAAGCGAAATTATGGGATCAAACGGTAGCGATGACATGGGTTGTGACTGGACCTGACCATGACCCTAGGGTGCGAGAGGCCTTGGCAGCACAGCAGGTGAGAGTAGTGGTGTTACCGCAGGTGAATCCATTGGAGCTAGCTACCTTTTTGTACGGGGCAGGATATTTAACCGTGATGTGGGAGTGTGGCGGAACATTAGCAGCAGCTGCGATTGAAACAGGAGCCATTCAAAAAGTTCAAGCTTTCATTGCACCTCAGTTAGTGGGAGGATCCTCTGCACCAACACCTCTAGAAGGCTGGGGTGTTGAAACTATGTCTGAAGCTTTGCAGCTCCACTCGATTGAAATCCAACGGTTCGGATCCGATATATTCTTAGAGGGCTATTTGAAATTGGTCTAATTGATCAAGTTTGATAAAGTAATGTCTTCAATCAATATGGTTCAGAAAGTCATCAATTTTGGCTCGCAGTCTACTCAATGCTTCAGTGACAGAGTCTAGCTTAAGTACATTAGTGTCTCCAAGTCACCAGACCCCCCTCAGCTCACACCATGGTAGACCTCCTCTGATCTCGTTTTTCAAGATACTGCTGATGCTCTTCACTCGCTTTCCAGAACGTAGATGCTGATTCAATTTGAGTCACGATAGGCTTGCTGTACTGTCCGGATTGGTCGAGATGCTGCTTTGAGCTCTTGGCTTGTTGAGCCTGTTCAGGCGTGTGCGTGAAAATCACGGATCGATACTGCTCACCTCGGTCCGGCCCCTGACGATTTAAACTAGTAGGATCATGGATCTGCCAAAATACATCGAGGAGAGCCTCATAGGTGACCTGAAGGGGATCGTACTCAACCTGAACAACTTCAGCATGTCCCGTAATGCGAGCACAGACATCCAGGTAACAAGGATCCTCAAAATGCCCTCCCATGTAGCCGGTTGCAGTTGATTGGATCCCTGGAATTTGGCGAAAGGCAGCTTCGACCCCCCAGAAACATCCCGCGCCAAAAGTTGCTAACGCCATATAGACATTCCCCTATCCAACACTATCTATCGATCCAATCATAAGTGCTCTGTCTAAATTGACTCTGCTGACTTAAATGGAAGAAGACATTCTTGATACTGGAGAGGAGCATGCAGGGATCGCTTACTGTAAGCTAAGTTCTCGTTCCATTGGAGAGCTTGTACAAAGTATAGTACTAATCTATATGGTCTAAGTCCTGAGGAAATCCGAGGACAAGTTGAATGCTTTTGAAAAGCTTTACCTTTTAATACATCATAAGTCTTATAAAATAGCAACTAATGTCAATTATCTGATAATATTCATTGTGAACTCAACTTTAGGAACTGATTAAACGATCGAAGATCTCATCTTAATTGCGGAAGGATCCTTTAAAGGTGAGGGAAAAATTAGGTTGCTTTTCTGCCGTAACGATTTGGAAAATAGGCTCCATCAAGGTAAAGGATCCTTTCCAATAGTAGCAGCCGATTCCTCGTTGCATCCGGTGCAAGCAGTGTTAGATGAGAAAGGTGCTGCGGTGTCATAAAAAACCTAGCAAAGCAGATCAACTCTCAACTTCTGTAGCAAACTGGGGTAACTATATAGAAGAGTGGCGGGATCTAACGGCTCGAAAGTCAGGGGCACTAAGAGTTGTCAAAATTGCATCAGAATCGGCGAGACCCTAGCGCCCCCTGTACTGCCCATTAGACACGATGGAACAGCATAGCTGCTCTGCTGAACTGGGACAGGATCCGTGTGAAAAGAGGCGGGTCGGCTTGCTGTTGGACTGCCAAGAGATTTCCACACCGAGCATGAAGGGCAGAATGGAATAGTTTTGTGGCTTTCTCAACTGGAAGGAGGTGCTGCCATGGATGGATTCAGGGAATGGGTCGTTGATAATCCTTTGGTGGCGTTTACTACCTTGTTGTTGGTGAGCCTGATTCTGCCACCCCTGTTTGAGCGGTTGCGGTTACCTGGCTTAGTCGGCCTGTTGTTTGCTGGGGTGGTGCTGGGGCCTAGTCTCTTAGGACTGCTCGACCCAGCGGGCGATATCGAAAAGCTCTTTGCCGATGTGGGCAAGGTTTATCTCATGTTTGTGGCCGCCTTGGAGATTGACCTAAAGGAATTTGATCGCAACCGCAATCGTGCTATGAAGTTTGGTGCCCTCACTTTTGCAATTCCCCTAATGGGAGGCATTTTGTTAGGTCTCTGGACGGGGTTTGGTGGGGTGGCGGCAGTACTCATTGGCTCACTAATGGCGTCTCACACGCTGTTGGCGTATCCCATCGTTATGCGACTGGGCGTTACCCGCGATGAGTCTGTCACCGTTACGGTTGGCGCGACGATCTTTACCGATATTGCGGCATTACTGGTGCTGGCAGTGTGTGCCTCTCTACAGGGGGGTGATTTTTCGCCGTTATCACTGACCTTGCAGATGGTGGGATTGGCAGTTTATGCCGCCGCTGTGCTCTTTGGCCTGAACAGGGCCGGTCGGCTCTACTTTGACCGCACGGGCAGCGAACAAGGCAACCAATTTTTGTTCGTGTTGCTAGCGGTCTTTTTGGCGGCGATCGGCGCACAGATGATTAATGTCGATAAAGTCGTGGGTGCTTTTCTCGCAGGCTTAGCGGTAAATGGTGTCGTGGGCGATGGTCCGGTGAAAGAAAAGGTGGAATTTGTTGGTAGTTTTCTATTCATTCCGTTCTTTTTTGTCTGTATGGGACTGTTGCTCGATGTGCCGGTGTTTATCGAAGCGCTGACCGATCACCTTGGGTTGACCCTCGGCATTGTGCTCGTACTGCTGTTAACCAAGTTTTTAGCAGCGGCGATTGCGGGGATCTGGTTCCAGTATAGTCGCATACAAATCTTGACCATGTGGTCACTATCCTTGCCCCAGGTCGCGGCAACCCTGGCGGCCGCTTTAGTTGGACTGCAGGTGGGCCTAATCACAACACCAGTGTTCAATGCAGTGATTGTGCTGATGTTGGTCACATCTCTAGTGGGTTCGACCGCCACCAGCCACTTTGCTGGCCAATTACCACTCCCGACCGAGCCTTCAGTCCTGGATAACAAACCTTCGGATGACTGGCTCACTC
>CAYUEE010000006.1:0-8306 GCA_964443615.1 uncultured bacterium
CCTTCATCGTTTGACCTTTTGCCTCATAATGATTGTGCGTTGCTCCTCAACGATTGACCCCATGCTTCCTACGTATTTACTGGTGTCCCGCAGCGATTGACCGATGCCGCGCAGCGATTGACCGATGCCGCGCAGCGATTGACTGGTGTCCCGCAGCGATTGACCGATGCCGCACGACGGATTGCTGAGTAGGGATCTCAAGAATCGGGGTCTGAGTTTACAACAAAAGCAGTAGCAACCTAGACCTTGAAGCGGTCGGATCCTCAACAATCAATTTCGGCGAAGTCACTAGGATCCGTCTAATGACTTAAACTGCCAATTAATATCCCTATAACCTGCTCTAAGTCATCGGGCACTGTATAAAGTTTAATATCTTGAATAATCTGTTTGTGTTGATTGTCTAACCAGCCGAATCGCCAGATCTCACCACTTGTCACAGCACCGTAAAGACTCTCTAGATTCTGCGTTTGTGATAGGGCAATTAACTCTGCTGCGAGCTGGGTAAAGCCACGGGTTAGATCATCATTTTTGGCTTCAACAATCACGACTCCTTGCTCCTCCTGACGCAGTAAGTAATCCAGCGTTCCTTTCAACCAGTTGTTGAGATTGAGAGGATATTCAATTCTTAATCGAGCGTTACAGCGAGTGGCTATCTCGATCAAAATGGGAGCCACTAATGTTTCCCGGCGAGCCGTTTCACTCGTTAATGTAACAACGGTTAGTGACCGTTCTAATCGGTCTTTTAAGTCAGTCACCCAGTCTAATGAGAGGTGCGTAATCGGCAATGAGAGGCGGGCTGTGCAGAGGGTATAGCCTAAATCAGATAGAATATCTTCAGGCTCAGCACTCATTTCAAAGTAGGATCGAAAGGTGTAGGACTGATCCTTTTTCAGGATTTTGAGCGTGTCCATATAAAGCCTCACTAGACCACAGGTCATGGTCATTAATTTGCAGGATCCTCTCCTGCTTGGTCTGCTAATTGTTCCGATATCTCCTCAGAGGTGGCAGTCTCAACAGGATCCTTTTGACGTTGGATGATAGCAGTCACCGTAGCTAACCCAAAAGCTCCAAGCAGTGCGAAAGCAAGCAATGATCGACCCCCCTCTAATAATCCAGCCCCTAGTGCCACAAAAGGAGGATCCGATAAAGCAATACTCAAGACTAGAGCTGGGGCAAACTTAATCCAGGGAGCCTTAGTTAAACCAACTGCATAACATACAAAATCAAAGAAGCCGGTCATCAGAAAGCCTGTTAGTAGAAAGAAGTTCGTCTCTAAGTGTTTACGACTCAGATGATCAATTCGATCTAGAAAAGACTCGCCGACTAATCGCTCAACTAGACTACGTCCAAACCAACGGGAGAGAGAAAAACTTAACGTGCATGAACATAAATCCGCCACTGCCATCACCAGTAACCCTTGGGAAAACCCCAAAACCCCGCCCGCTAAAATGAGATAGGCCGTTCCCGGTAACGCAGGAATAACAACGCTAGTGAAGCGGAGTGCGAACAGACCAATGGGAGCCCATATCCCTAACTGTTCTACATTCTCTCGTAGTCGACTGATGCCATACTGATTCACAAGCCAGGTAACGAGGCCAATCAGCAAAACAATCACAATACCTCGGATGACAATGGCACCAGTGCGACGTTGACTCATTTTCTTAGCTCCAGTCATTGATTGTCATTGGGCGTTTGGATCCTTATAACTATTCGACATAACTATTCGACCTCAACAGCTACCCACTCAAGGAGAGGATCCATCTCAGACTCTAAAAACATGGGCTGAGCACAGACCCCGCCACTAGCGGGATACGTGTTGACGCCGTTCCCGTTATCGTAGCGCTGAGGGCCTTGGACCGCCTTTCACCAGGCTTTAGTCCCTTGACTGGCCTAGAGACTCTGAATGGTCTAGAGAAAGCTGATAGATCTCTCGTCGATCTCGACCGGAAGACTGAGCAACCTGGCGGCTCGCTTGTGACCGTGAAGCCCCTGCTGCCATTGCCTGTTGCATCTGCACCAAAACATCATCATCAGACCAGGATCCGTTTTCCTCGGGCCAGGATCCTTCAACAACCAATGTAAACTCGCCTTTAGGAGTCCGCTCACTGTAGTGTTGAAGGGCATCATGAACGGATCCTCGCCAAAACTCTTCAAACCGCTTTGTTAATTCGCGGGCCAGCACAATTGTTCGATCAGGATTCAAGACTTCAGCTAGGTCCGTTAATGTACGAACTAAACGGTGGGGGGCTTCGTAAAGGATCACAGTCCGCGCTTCAGATTTGATCAGCTCCAGCCGTTGGATCCGTTCCGATGTCTGAGTTGGCAGAAACCCTTCAAAGATGAATCGATCTGTCGGCAACCCAGATGCTACTAATGCCGTGATAGCCGCTGTTGCCCCAGGAATAGTGATGACAGGGATCCGTTCAGCAATGCAGGCTTGCACCAACCGTTGACCCGGATCCGAAATACCCGGTGTGCCTGCATCCGTAATCAATGCAATCGATTGACCCGATTGGAGAACCTCGATCAGGGTGGGGATCCGCTGGGCGGCATTGTGGGTGTGATAGCTGATTTGCGGGGTCTCGATGTGGAAGTGTTTGAGCAATTGACCCGAGTGACGTGTGTCTTCTGCCGCAATCCGATCAACCTCTTTAAGGATCCGGAGGGCACGGAGCGTGATGTCCTCCAGATTGCCGATGGGGGTTGCGACTAGGTAGAGAATGCCGGAGTGCTCAGTCATTGTTCACGCAACGTTAAGGTTAGATTGAGTTCGGTCAGTGTAATCTCAGACGGGATAGGGTTATGTCTGATAAAGTCGGTACACAATTCTCTGGCTTAGGCCAATAGAATCGATAGATCAAGCTAATAGGTTAATTAGACACATCAACCAGACACATCAACCAGACACATCAACCAGACACATCAACCAGATACATCAACCAGATACGTTAACTAGATACATTAAACAAGTAGGATCCTTCGAGGTCTGGCAATGATTCGAATCACTCAAACGTTAGCAGTCCGCCTCTTTCATGCTCTCAATTTACTGGCATTGGTGTGCATGATCGCAAGCGGATGGGAAATCTATTCAGCGAATCCTGTTTTCGGGGGACGCGGAGCGTGGCCAGGACCTGAGTTTTTACGCATGGGTGGATGGTTAGCTGGGGGACGCCATATTCATTTCTTTTTTATGTGGATTTTGGCTCTCAACTTGTTGGTGTATGGCCTATACCTATTGATTTCAGGCCACTGGCGACGCCGTTATCCAACTTTAAAAGATCTCAAGGCTATCGGCTCTAGTTCAAGCCCCCAACGGATCCGTTACGCCTGGCACCGAATTACGATTCTGCTCATGATCCTAGTGTCTTTGATGGCTCTCTACACAGGCCTGGGCATGTATAAACCCGTTCAACTGGCCTGGATTGTCGATAGCGTCGGGGGCGACTGGCAGGCGTTGCGCATTTCCCATTTCATTCCCGTGGTTGCTATTCCTGCCCTAGCCCTGTTTCATGTTGCGCTGGGCTTCAGTGTTGGCGGGTGGAGCTTACTGCAATCCATCATTGTTGACGGTTATCGGAGACGAGCATGACCTTTGAAATTAAACCACCCCGCCTATACAAACCCACTCTGAATCGTCGGTCGCTTCTGCGGCTGGCCTCTTTGGGGGGCTTCAGTAGTCTATTAGCGGGCTGCGGTGCAAAAGGCTTTGAAGATGTGATCCACAAGGTTTGGGAACCCGTTAACCAGTCAGCCCAAGAGCTACTCTTCGATCCAACACGTCTCGGTCCTGAGTTCACCCCTGATCAAATTCAGCCGGACCAGTTGTTGGTGAACGATATCCGCTTCAATCGAGGGTTCTTTCATCCACAATTGGATCCTGAGACCTTTCTTCTGAGAGTGAGTAGTGAAGGCAACCAGGTCCAATTTTTGTCCCTAGCCGATTTGAAGGCCCTGGAAATGAAGACTATCATCATGCGCCATGTTTGTATCGAGGGATGGGCTGCCATTGTGCAGTGGACGGGTATCCCCCTCAGAGCCCTCGCGGACTTAGTTGGGTTGGCAGAGACCGTCAGATATGTCTATTTCTATTCGGCAGATGGATACTACGGAAGTTGGGATCTAGCCTCGGCACTCCATCCCCAAACACTGCTTGCCTACGGTATGAATGGAGAAGAAACCCCCCCTGCTCATGGTGGTCCATTACGATTAGCCTCCCCAATCAAACTGGGCTACAAACAAAGCAAATGGGTCACTAGTATCGACTTCACCACCACCTTGCTACCGAAACAGGGATACTGGGAAGACCAAGGTTACGAGTGGTTTGCTGGACTGTAAGGATCCGTTCTATGCCTGCGCATCATCTCCCTATCATTGTTTACTACGAGGATACTGATTTCTCTGGTGTGGTCTATCATGCCAATTACCTCAAATATTTTGAACGTAGTCGTGAACACATGCTGGGGATCCAGGCGCTGGCGCGATTGTACAAAGAAGATGGCCTGGGATTTGTCGTCTACAAAATTGAGATGACCTTTCGGCGACCCGCTGTTCATGCGGATGAGCTTGTGGTTCGATCCTTCAGTTGGACCGAAAGCCCCTTGCGAATTGTGTTTGATCAAAGTGTGTGGCGGGGTGAGGATCCTAAGCCCCTGGTTAAGGCTCAAATTGAATTAGCCTGTGTGAATCGCCAGGGACACCCTAAATTGATTCCAGGATCCGTACTGAAGATTATCGAACAGTTTTCGCCTGCACCGATAGCCTAAAGCAACCTTCCTTAAGCTCAGACTTTCTTTTTTAAGAGGGAATTCCTCATATTTTGCTTATTTTTTCTTTGCAAGCCGACTCAAACGCTTAGCCTGTCTGATACATTTGATGCCTATTTCGACAAAATTTTGACAAGATGGTCTTAACCTCCTAGTATTGTTGCAGTTCTTATCCAGAGCAGGCTGAGGGATCAGGCCCAACGACGCTGCGGCAACCGGGTGATCGCTGTTGCACTCTTCTTGAGACGTGATGCTGAGACGTAGTAGGCGTAGAGACAAGCGTCATCAAAATGAGTTCAACCCACCTTGGTGCCAACTCCTGCGGCGGTTCAGATTCACTAGTGGCAAGATATAGCCGTTAGAGCTAGTGACCTAGAACACCGGAAGATAAGGGGATCAAGCATTTTGATGTCCGAGTTGAAGTGGCTGCATCTGGCCCACTTGACCCACTAAGTGCCCTGGATAACGAGCAAGCTAGCACTGTCTGCACCTGGCATTGCCTCAGGCTGAGCTAGCAACGTTGTTTACGGAGGGTGAATCCTTGACAAAGTCATTCTTGTTTTCGTCTGAATCAGTTACTGAAGGCCATCCCGATAAGGTTTGCGATCAGATTTCAGATACTATTCTGGATGCTCTGCTAACCCAAGATCCGGCCAGCCGGGTGGCGGCAGAGGCTGTGGTCAATACCGGTCTAGTGCTGGTCACTGGCGAGATTACGACCCAAGCGCAGGTAAACTACATTAACCTCGTGCGGGACAAGATCAAGGAAATTGGCTATACCGACTCCGACAATGGATTCTGTGATACCAGTTGCGCTGTCCTTGTCGCTCTTGATGAACAGTCCCCCGACATTGCTCAAGGGGTGAACAAAGCGCTAGAAGGTCGTGAGAATGATACGGATCCGTTTGACGCGGTTGGCGCGGGTGACCAGGGTTTAATGTTCGGCTATGCCTGCAACGAAACCCCCGAATTGATGCCTTTGCCAATTAGCTTAGCTCACCGCCTTAGCCGTCAATTAGCGACTGTTCGTAAAGATGGCACGCTGCCCTACCTCCGTCCGGATGGGAAAACTCAGGTGACGGTAGCCTACGAAGGGATCAAGCCCGTTGGCATCCACACGCTACTGATCTCCACTCAGCATGACGCCGCAATAGGATCTATCACTGACAATGACAGTGTTCAATCCCGGATCCGGGATGATCTCATGGATGCAGTGATTAAGCCCTCCTTTGCGGATCTGGAGTTGAAGCCGTCTGATGCCACTCGGATCCTGACTAACCCTACAGGCAAGTTTGTTGTGGGTGGTCCTCAGGGTGATGCCGGTTTGACAGGCCGTAAGATTATTGTGGATACCTACGGCGGCTATGCTCGTCACGGCGGCGGTGCGTTCTCTGGTAAGGATCCCACAAAGGTTGACCGTAGCGCGGCTTACGCAGCTCGCTATGTGGCTAAGAACATTGTTGCGGCTGGCTTAGCGGGTCAATGCGAAGTACAGGTTGCGTATGCAATCGGAGTCGCTCGTCCTATCAGCGTTATGGTTGAAACCTTTGGTACAGGCCGCATCTCTGACGAAGAGCTCTTAACGCTGGTGAACGCTCATTTTGATCTTCGTCCTGCAGCGATTTTGGCTAACTTCAAACTGCGAGAGACACCTGCTGAGCGCAATGGCCGGTTCTTCCAAGATGTGGCAGCTTATGGTCACTTCGGCCAAGAGCATCTCGACCTGCCCTGGGAACGGACAGATAAAGCTGAAGCCCTGAAAGAAGCTAGCTTGTCTGCTGCTGGTGTGGCTTAACTCGTCTTGTTTAAGTTCCGTCTGATTTGATAGCCCTCAGGATCACTGGGGGTTGTTTTTTATCTAATGGGTGGGGTGGGATTAATCTTGCCGCAGAATAGCGCCAGCTTCGGTTATAAACCGCAGCGTGTCTGGGTGCGAATTTCAGAGGAAACCCAAGGCTTGCGGCATCTGGTCCGAATGTTGCAAGGGCAGTGTCACTGGGTTGAGTTTCAAACAGCCGAGGTTACCAGTGATTTGAATACACCAGAGAGTTACTGCTCTGTTAAGAGACATTTTGGTAAAGACAGTCAAGAGACCTCTGGGGTTGGAGTTATTGATCAAAGCGGTTAAGTTTGTCCAGCATCTTGAGTTGGTGGTAAAGGGTACTAATCCGGGGGAGATAAGCTCCGGCGGCCTCAGCCCTTCGTAATGGGATCCCAAAGATCGCTTCAACTTCAAGTGGGTGGTGGCGTTCGTAGTCTAGCTTCATGCTCGTGCTGTAAGGGAGTGTCATGTTTTCCGTCAAGGTCATCATCTGGTGAGGCGCGTCA
The DNA here is from genome assembly GCA_964443615.1 of uncultured bacterium. Taxonomy (GTDB): domain Bacteria; phylum Cyanobacteriota; class Cyanobacteriia; order Thermostichales; family Thermostichaceae; genus CAYSWV01. Next base: position 7,092 of record CAYUEE010000006.1, read on the forward strand.
TCTGGGATAGGGTGACCACAAGCGGTAGCAGCCTGTTGAACTTCTGTCATCAAGTGTTGAACCAAGGTGCGGGTATCTGAATCTTGAATCATGTGATCTGTTGTCGTTCGGAAGATAACGGATAACCCATTAAACGGGATGTTCCACACCAGCTTCTGCCAGCGGGCTTGCAGGAGATCCTCCGTTAATTGAATAGGGATGCCGGCTTGCTCAAAGTCCTGGGCTATTTGTTGAAGACGACGGCTAACAGGTTGAGGTTGGTAATTAGAAGTGTAGTCGCCTATTTGAATGGATCCATAACACACATGACGGATATGACCGGGACCTATCTTGTTGGATCCAATGAAACAGAGCCCACCCGCCACTCGATGAGGACCGACACTATTCGCAACCACCTCTTCACCCCCGAGGCCATTTTGCAGAAGAAGCACGACGCCAGATTCCGCGAGAATGGGTGGCACCAGATGAGGCAACAAATGATTATGTAATGCCTTCAACGCCACAATGACAACATCACAAGGGGGCATGTCGACCGGATCCTGATAGGCCTTGACATGGGGGAGTTGAAAATCGCCATCACAGGAGTCAATGCGAAGACCGTGACTTGCCACCTGCTCGTAGTCTCGATGAAGCAGAAAATGGACCTCCTGACCGGATTGCTGCAACTTGGCCCCGTAATAGCCCCCCAGAGCTCCAGTGCCGACGATGGCATAGCGCCGTTGGTTGGGTAGGGCTTGAGTCATACGGCCATGGTCCTCTCTATCAAATCATCTATGAAGTTTATCAAGTCGTGTATGAAGACGTGACCAGAGCTAAAGTCAGCGTAACTTGGACTAATGGAGTGGGATTGCATGAGGATGGAGCCTGTTGCGATGGGGAGACTTCAGGGTGGAATTCTCAGGATCGATCCTGTGTTGTCCGACTGTTCGCTCACTCGCACTCATCAGACCTCTGATAAGCATTACCCTGTAACCTTCGAGATCCGCGCGATCTCTCGGCGGGATCCCTGTGCAGCTCTCGGGATCCGTTGAGCAATGCTGCGCCATGATTGACCCAGTGCCCCGCCATGATTGACCCGTGCCGCACAACGATTGACTGATGCCTCTCAACCATTGACCCATGACGCACAAAGAATGACCAGTGACACGTAACAGATAGAACGAACGAACTCAAAGAAAAACGCCAGCGCCGCCTCCGCAAGGCGAACCGACTCGT
>CAYUEE010000006.1:8316-46026 GCA_964443615.1 uncultured bacterium
ACCCTTTCTGCTCATCGATTGACTGATTGCTCTCATCGATTGACCTTTGCCTCCCAACGACTGACCCAGTGCCCCGCAACGATTGACCGATGCCCCGCAACGATTGACCGATACCTCTCAACGATTGACCCATGTCGCACAATGATTGACGGGTGCCGCGTAACAATTGACTGATGCCGCACAACGATTGACTGATGCTCCGCAATAGCTAACCCATGCAACGGAATAATTGACTTCAAGATCTTCAGGATCCTAAGTGGGGTCTTGGTCAATCAGAGAGTTTGATTTCTAGATCACACAGCAGCATAGGGAGCTCTTGAAGGACGAGAACGTTAGAGTGCTGCCTTCACATTCCTGCTACTCTAGGTTCTCAGTTACGGATCCTGTCGCTATGTCAGACGTTACACCTCCGCACAGTGTACATACTACGAACTTCCCGCAGATCCTCAATCAGTTGGGCCTTTCCCTCATCGTCTCCACCTACCAGGCGGGCAAATTGATCGTGCTGCGTTCAGATGGGGATGTGATTAACACTCACTTTCGCGTTTTCAATAAACCGATGGGAGTCGCGGCTAACACACATCGTATGGCGATTGGTTCCGCCTATCAGATTTGGGAACTCCGTAACGTTCCAGCGGTGGGCGGAAAGTTGGATCCCCCTGGTAAGCACGATGCCTGTTACCTCCCCCGGCAAACCCACATCACTGGGGATATTGATATTCATGAAATGGCCTATGCCAGCGACGGTCTGTGGTTTGTGAACACGCGCTTTTCCTGCCTATGCACGTTGGATCCGGAACACAGTTTCAAACCACGCTGGCGACCCCCGTTTGTCTCAGCCTACGACCTCAGTGATCGGTGCCATCTCAATGGCCTTTGCTTAGTGGATGACAAGCCTAAGTACGTTACGGCCTTGGGAGAAACCGATACAGCAGCCGGTTGGCGGCCCCACAAAGCCTCAGGTGGCATCTTGATGGATGTGACTACGAATGACTTTATCTGTCGGGGATTATCCATGCCCCACTCTCCCCGCTGGTATCGGGGCCAACTTTGGGTGCTCGAATCGGGTCAAGGGAGTTTAGCCAAAGTGGATCTCGCCACAGGAGAGCTCACCCCGGTGGTGGAGTTACCTGGCTTCACACGCGGGATCGATTTTTGGGGATCCTTAGCGTTTGTGGGACTCTCTCAGGTGCGGGAGACCGCCATTTTCAGTGGGATCCCCATTACGGAACGGTTGACAGACCGAATTTGTGGCATCTGGGTTGTCAACATTGATACGGGAGAAATCGTTGCCTTTTTACGGTTTGAAGCCGGTGTTCAAGAAATCTTCGCTGTGCAAGTGTTGCCTGGGATCCGGTTTCCCGAAGTCATTGATTGGGATGAAACCTTGCTGGGGAGCTCCTTTGTGTTGCCCGATGAGGCTCTGGCTCAACTCGTCATTACCGAGCCTCCTCCTGAAGTGGTGAATACCCCTGATAACCTTTTAGCACTGGGGAATACGGCTTACCGGGAGGGGAAACTAGTAGACGCCGCTCAACACTACCGGTCTTGCCTGGAGCTCGATGCCAACTTTATTCAAGCTCGCTACAACCTGGGTATTGTGTGTACAGATCTAGAACGGTGGGATGAGGCGATTCAATCGTTAGAACGGGTGCTGGCCCTGGATCCGAATCATGCCGATGCCTACAATCAACTCGCCGTGGTTCACAATCACTTGAACTATCTTCTAGAGGCCATCACCTATGGTCGCAAGGCTGTGGCTCTGCGTTCTGACTATGCTCTGGGCCATTTCAATCTCGGATTAGCCCTGCTGGCCTCCGGTGATCTCGTGGAGGGCTTCAGTGAGTACGAGTGGCGCTGGCAACTCCCCACCTTTACGCCCTTGCAGTGTCCTTACCCCGAGTGGGATGGATCCGATATCAGTCACACGTCTATTCTGGTTCATACTGAACAGGGGGCCGGTGATGCCATTCAATTCATCCGCTACATTCCCCTCCTGGCCCAACAGTGCCGTCAAGTCTTACTCTGCTGTCCGGATAACCTGGTTGAACTCTTCCGCCCGGTTCCGGGTATTGCGAGAATTTACACAGCAGGTGAGATTCCTCTGTCTGACTTTCAAACCTATATCCCCTTGATGTCCTTGCCCCGCCTCTTCAAAACAACGCTGAGAACTATTCCTCAAACGGTCCCTTACCTATTCCCCCCTGTGGCCCCAGCCCGCAAACCCTGGTCGGATCCATCCAGTCACTCCCCCGCTCCCAAAGGATTTCAAACGCCTAAACCGTCTCAGGCCCTCAAGGTTGGTATTGTCTGGGGGGGAAGCCCCACTCATGCTAATGATCGACACCGTTCCTCCCGCCTGCAGCAGTGGATCCCTGTACTGCGGACAAAAGGGGTTAACTTTGTGAGTCTGCAGAAAGGTGCTCGCCGTGTTCAAGACCTTCAGGATCTACCGAGTCGCCTCAAACTGGAGAATTGGGATCCTTATTTGAATTCCTTTGCAGATACAGCCGGAGCGATTGCGACCCTCGACCTCGTTATTACAGTTGATACGTCAGTTGCTCATCTCGCGGGGGCAATGGCTAAACCGGTGTGGGTCTTGCTGTGTTACGCCCCCGATTGGCGGTGGATGCTAGAACGCCACGATAGTCCTTGGTATCCGACGATGCGGTTGTTTCGCCAGACGGATCCGGATGATTGGGAGACGGTCTTTGAGCGAGTGCACGTAGCATTACAGACCGAAGTAGAGTCGAGACGGATGAAGCCGAGGTCTATTTGAGGTTTATTTGAGATTCATTTGAGGTTTATTTGAAGGCTGTAGTTGGGGTGATCTATAGTGTCTCTGTGTAGTGACTTTTCTGTATTGAGAGTCTTGCGTTAGAGACCAAATCTGACTAAGCTGCTTTCGACGTGATCTACCAGGATCCGTCGCAGTGCTCCGCCCATAGCCGAAGGCTTGGGGGGTGGTGAAGCGGCGGGCGACCGGAGGGAGCAATTGAGACAATCTAGGAAACAGGCAGGTATTTCTTAGGCCATAATAGTCGTATGTTAAACATGACGTGGGAATTCAAGCTAGAGCCGACTGCCGAGCAGGTTTCAGAGGTTGAGCGCATTTTGGATGTGTGCCGCAATGTCTGGAACTTTGCGCTGCGGGAACGCAAGGACTGGCTGGATGCTCGCAAGTCTCCGATCAATGCGTGTTCAATTCGGCAAGAGTTTATCTTGCCGGCGGATGCGCCATTTCCCAGCTATGCGCGTCAGTGCAAGTCTCTAACTGCGGCAAAGACTGAATTCCCTCGACTGAAGAGCGTCAATGCCCAAGTGCTTCAACAGGTCATCCGAAAACTGGAAGCAGCCTGGGAGTCCTGGCGGTTAAAGCGAGCTGGGATGCCTCGGTTCAAAAAGCCAAATCGGATGCGTAGCTTCGTCTTCCCCCAGATGCTCAAGGATTGTGTTTCTGAGAAAGGGATTAAGCTGCCGCAACTGGGACTGGTAAAAGTCCGATGGTCACGGGAGATCCCTGATTTGTTTCAGGTCAAACAAGCCCGCATCGTCCGCAAGGCATCTGGGTACTTTGTCATGCTTAGCCTTCAAGCTGATGTTAATATTCCGGCTGTGCCCCCTCATGGGCATCCGATTGGGATTGACGTTGGATTGGAGTATTTTCTTTCAACCTCTGACGGGGAACAGGTCAAGCGACCTCGCTTTTTCAACAGTCTGCACCGCAAGCTGAAATTGCTGCAACGCCGACTCAAGACCAAGCGCAAGGGGTCTGCTAACTGGCTCAAGCTCCAGAAGAAGATTGCGAGAGTCTATCAATGCATTGCCGATACCCGTAAGGACTGGCATTTCAAGTTAGCCCATCACCTCTGCGATAGTGCAGGGATGATAGTCGTGGAAGATTTGGACTTCCGCATTATGGCTAAGGGGATGTTGGGCAAACACACCTTGGATGCTGGATTGGGTCAATTTGTGAACCAGATCCTTCCTTGGGTGTGCTTCAAGCGGGATGTATATTACGGCAAAGCTGATGCAAGAGGCACATCTCAGGAGTGTCCAGATTGCGGGGCGGAGGTACGCAAAGACATCTCAACCAGAATCCATCACTGCCCCAATTGCGGGTCAATCAAACCCCGTGATGTGGCAAGTGGACAAGTCATTTCCGTCCGTGGGCAACGGATGGTTGAAATTGCCTGTGAAGGGGATGCAACGGGGAATCAGGTCACTGGTTCTAGTTGGCACCTGTTGAAGCAGGAAATCTTTGGGGCGACCCAGGGAATCTCCCTGCATACCCGTTAGGGTTGCTGGGAGAGAATGTCAAAGCTTGACCTCACGGATGGACATACTCTATGAAGCGATTTGATACAGTTCTGGTCTTGAGCCTCTTGGTAATCCTGCTCCAAAGCTGCTCTGGTGGCTCTAGTCCAACGACAACGCTGCCAGGATCCCCCTCTGAAGCCCCAGTTCAAACTAGCAGTGATGGCCGGTTCACCCTCGATACCCCCATTGCTATGGCCCCCGCCGGATCCCTGCGATTGGATGTGATAGCGGACGGATCCTTGCCGCCAGAAGCAGTGATTGATGGGGTTACCTTTACCGCCCTGCCCGTCACCATTAGCCCTGAAACAGTGTCCTATGTAGCAACACCGGAGTCCGCACTAGACCAGATTACTGAGGCGACGGCAGTATACTTACCTGAGGTTAAGACTGCGACTATTCAGTTGATTTCAACGCTCGATGGCTCAGATGCTGTCTCTTTAATTTATCAAACCAACCTTTCTGCAGTGACCTTCAATGACTATGTATTAATTAGGGCCTTATCGTCATTACCAATTAATCTACGCACCCCTGAAAATATTGCCGAGCAGGCCAACACGTTACTCAGTAACGAGGTCTTTACCGCTGAGCAGTTCAATCCTGTCCCGGCTGCGGACAATACCGACTTTGTGATTCCCGGATCCTTTCCTGCCCCTGACTTGCTCGATGCGGCTGCTGTTTATGCCGCTAGCTTCTTACCCGCTGAGCTACGGACCGCTGCCAATTTGGCCATAAGTATTAATACCCTTCTGCCCAGTGCAGAGGTTGAGCCTAGTGACTTGCGGGCGATTCCAGGGGTTGAACTGCCAGGGCCTGCCGGTAACGTGGTTGGACGGCGATTTATTCCCGTCGGGGCTGGCTATGAGATGGACACTCTAGAACTCTTTGCACGTGAGGCGATTGCTTACAACACTGATAATGTCGTTGAAATTCGCGTGTTACTGGCGCCATTCTCCTTTGATTCTGAAGTACCCATCGATCCTGAGCTGAACTTAGAGGATGGTCAGTTCCGTGCAGATCAAGTGCAAGCGGCGTGTGAAGCGTTAGTCTCATCCCCTGTGACGTGCAACACCACTCTGCCCGATGTGCAATTGCGGGTCGATGCCCAGGATCCTGATATTGTGGCCCAGTATGATCCAGAGGTTGTAGATGGCATTTACGGACTGGGAGGCGATCAAGAGATTGCCATGCAAATTGTGGCCAACACGCCTCTAGAAGCAGCGATGCAGGAGAGTTACCGCCGAGGGGCTCCGTTTGCCGGTAATAGCGCGGGGGCTGCAGTGCAATCTCGCAACATGTTCCTCGCGTTTGCTGATGATGGCGTGATTCCGATTACGTTAATCACCGCGTTTACGCCCCAAGGGCTGGAACTGGATAGTTTTCAACTATTCTACGAGCCCGATAATAGTGTCCGACGCGGTTTGCTCTATGGAATTACTCAAGCGGTCGTTGAACAGCATACCCATCAGCGCGGGCGACTTATTCGATTGATGCAAGCCGCTCAACGGTCTCCAGGCCCGAAAGTGGGGGTTGGGGTGGATGCCTTCACCGGATCCTTAATTCTCGATGAAACGAAGGTGGTGGAAACCATCGGGGATACATCTACGGTCATTCTGGATCAAGAGACCTACAACTCCGCTGCCACCTCTGACTACATTGGTCCTCGCCAGGTGCTGTCTATTCATAACGTCGCAATGCACCTACTCCCTGAGGGCGGATACGGTTACGATTTGGAGACTCGACTGCCGACGTTCAATAGCGTTGAATCCAGTGGTGCCCCCAGCCTAGCGGGTCGATCCTTTGACTTCTTAGTGGCCCCAGCCGGGGCAGGTCCTCTCTTTCTCGGGGGTGACCAACGGATCCCTGATAACCCTGACTTTTTAGAGCCGATTGCGGATCCTCAACGATTGGGATTGCAGCCGTTTGTGGACCAAGCCATGGCCGCCGCCGGGGAAACGGTCATTCTATCCATCGGGTATGATGATTCGGATCCTGAGGGGGATGAGGTGCTCACAGAGTTCAACACCACCTTCACGGATTTAGGGCTCACAGCGATTCAAACGGTCCGGCTCACTGACGCAACAGACTTAGACTCACTGGCTCAACAGCTCGCTCAAGCCGACGCTATCTTCATCACCGGCGATGATCAGTCCATTGTGGCCCAGCAGATCCCAGCTTTAGAAACCCTAGATATTCAGGGCTTATGGCAAGGGGGTCGGATCCTTTACTTGGATAATGCCGCCGCCGCTGCTGCCGGAGCTCGAATGGTCGCGGATCCTACGCCTACAACTGCCTATGAAAGTAGTTCTAGCCGTCGTCAGGCTGAGGTTGAATCGCTAGCCACCTACATTACAGGCGGTGTGTCGTTCGCAGATGGCTTGAACCTGATTTCAGGAGCTGCTTTTGAGCCTAGAGCGTTCTTCGATTACAAGTATGGTCGACTGCTCAGCCATATTTTTGATGAGGATCCCACAGTGGTCGCCATCGGGATTGAACGGGAAACGGCTCTAGCGATTACCCAAGCAGGCACTACCGTGGCGGGTCCTGACGGTGTCATTGTGTTTGATGGCCGCCGATCTACTGTGCTGGACATCGGCTCCAACGGATCCTTTGCGGCCAACTGGTTCATTGTGGATACCTTTGCTACCGGTGAAACGGTAACCCCTAACTAGATGAAGGTTAGACAGGATCCTGCTCGGCGGTGTAGTGGGATCCTGTGCAAGTTCAAGTGGTATCGGATCCCGACTTCTCAAGGATTCTCCCATCGATAGGACTGACTCAAACAGTTGAATTTTCATAAATGGGACGCAAGCGATTGAAGAGGTCCGCGATTTTACCGGCAATTTCTGATTTGGCCGCCACCACCTCAGCCTTAGGCATTTCAACTCCTACCAGGATATCGAGCCAAATATCCGGATGCTCCTGCGCAATCTGTTCAAGGGTATCAGCTATCTCCATCACATCAATTCTCTGGGTCGTAGCTGATTGAATGATAAACCCCTCAGGACAGGGCTGAATCTTCACTTCTAAGCTAGGTGAATATCCAGGAAAGTAAGGATCCCAAATACTTAACCCTTGCGTAGTCATAAGTTGATGTAAGTGACTAGCATTTTGGGGTTCTCTCAACCAGTCCAGAAATTGATTCCAGTCTTTGCGAGGAGCATTATCTTGATTGGAACGCTCAATATAAAAGCCAAAAGATAAGCTTGCTGAGTTCACCTTGACCCAAAATTTCGATTGCACATGGGCCCTTTCTTGACCGCGATGCTTGACCTCAGCCCAATGAACTTCAGGTCTACCATAAACAGACCAAGAGTTATAGCGTTTTTCACTCTTAATGCGGGCAGTGACAGCCCCACCCAACTGTTCACGGCAACGCCAATGAGTTCCAGTGACTTCATCATTGAAGTCCGATTCTTGTAAACCACTAAAGCTGGAGCCATACCAATGAGGATATCCAGTCTTTTTCGTCGATGTTTTTTGCCGGGACGATCGAGCTTCAACCAGGAACTCTCTCTCAATGTTCGATAGGATCCGCTCTTGATCCTCTGTTGAGGTTTTGACTGAACTCCCATCCTCAAAAGTGATCCACATCTCGCTTCCAGAGATCGAATGGACCTTGAATACCCCTTTTCGATTCTCGAAAAACTCATTAATAACAAAGCGATGTTGATCATTCATACAATTTACCGTATTTCCAACCCTCTATCTAAAAAATGTACTCGATATGAGGCGGTATCGCCTAGATCGTCAATCCTTGATTTAAGGCTAGCCATCCAATTCTCGATCTCTTAAGACTCCAGCCTCCGCCTTGTTGCTCTGATGCCCGCAGAGTAGTAAACAATAGAGTAGTAAACGGCAGAGTGGTAAACAATAGAGTGGTAAAGTAGAGTTCCACTCAGGATCCCAGACCCGTTTCACGACTCTCAGGCCACTAACTAGGAGGCATCATTTCGAATACTCCATTCAAAAATGCATTCGATGCGAGGGTATGTACCCAAAACTTTAAAGCCCAACTGCGGTAGGATCCCCATCACCTCAAGGATCCGTTCCAAGCTTCTCCCCTCTACTCAGATACATTCAGCCTGCGGTGGGTCAAGTGTGGCCCGCTCTCAGCGGCGAATCGGTTCCGAGGAAACTAGTGCTGGGACGACGATCTTGTCTGTCAATGGTGTTCTCACAACTCTAACGGCTGCAGCGCAGGATCTGTTAACTCTCAGAGCGGTCCTTGAGGATCCTGCGAGTGGAGCTGTTGCCGACCAAGTGGAGCCAGGGGATGGAACACTCGACTATGTGCTGACTTACAACACAACTGAAACCGTTGATTATGTGGGTGATCCCACCGGATCCTTGGTCATCCCCGCTGGTGCAACGCAGGCGACCTTAACCCTTGATTTACAGCAGGACCAACACTACGAGGGAATTGAGACCATTCGCGTGACCCTTTTAGAACCGGATAAGGCCCTAGTGGGCGAGTTAAGAACAGCCTGGATCCTGGTCTCGGACTAGTTGGGGTTTGTTCGGATCGCCGATTGTTAAGTTCTCGGATCCTGCCGCCCACTTCTTCATGGCAGCCAGTGAAGTCAACAGTTACAGACACGATACCACTGAGTTCAAGTTTAATTCAGGTCAGAGTTCACGCGAGCTCACTTGCTCATCCCTCCTGGTATCGGCCAACTCTGTATTGGCCAACTCTGCATCGGTAAAGCCCTCCGTTAGGGTCTGCCTCCTACCTAATAGTCCTAACCTGAAGTTTCGTTGAGTTATTATGATACGGCTGAATGGATGTAGACTTTAATTGGCTTACTAGTTATAGGAAGTTGAAATGGAATCTACAGAACGTTGTTTGTGTCGTACTGTTACCTACGCATGCACAGGGGTTTTGATTCTCTCTATGGCGGCCTATTCTGCTAACAATTCAACATTAGAAGCAGAACCAAGTAACCCTCAAACTGTGGAGTCAACAACACTATCTAGTGGTATCGCTGGTACTTATAGAGTTACTGGGAGTAATCCAGAGGGTAGTAGCTATGAAGGTACGTTGGATATTACTGCCTTAGGCACTGCCTATGAGTTGGTCTGGAACACGGCAGAACTACCTTCTGTTGGAATTGGGATTTTGGACGCTAATATACTTGCTGTGGGCTGGGGTGATAGGCAATGTGGCGTTGCCAGTTATCAAGTTCGATCTGATGGAAGGTTGGAGGGAAAATGGATTGCTTTTGATCAAGAAAGGATAGGGCAGGAACGTGCTCTTCCCTCCAGTAACGATTCCAACAATGACATTGTTAGCCAATATACAGCCCTGGGAGAGAATCCCGATGGTTCACTGTACGACGAGATCATATCTGTTCAAACTATGGGAGATCTTTACCAATTTTTGTGGCAAGGTTCACAGTCGATTGGAACGGGTCTCAGGAAGGGGAATACGCTTGCTGTAGGGTATGGTCTTGGTCCGTGTAATGTAGCTGTATATCAAGTTCAAGAAGATGGTAGTTTAACGGGGACTTGGGGTATCTACAACGAAAGCCAAACTGGAACTGAAGAGGCTATTCGTCAATAGGATCCTAAGCTTGCAGGATCCTAAGCTTGCAGGATCCTTCGATGAACAACAGGATCCATCCCACAGGGCACCCCAGTTACGGCAGACCGGATCCGGCTTGTAGCTAAACTTGGGCGAAGGATCCTTGGGAGGCTCAGGGTGAGACTGGATGAGGGACGACGGCGGCGGGTTCAGGATCCGGATCGTTTGTATGCCCGAGTGGGGGTAACTCCTGGGCAGCTGAGATCTCTTGACGAGGTTGGATCCTGTTAGCTGTAGTCTCAGGTGCGATGGATCCTGTGTGGGCGGGGATGTACAAGCTATCATCAGCGATTGATTGAGCATCGTCAGCCATTGATTGAATGTCTACCAGGATCCAATCCCTGAAACGTAGGATCCTCGGGGCTCTTGAATCAGCAGGATCTGTTCCCTTTGAAGTCCCTCACGGAAGACAGGATCCTACTCATAGCGCTAGACTCTGGGCGAAGGATCCTTGGGGGTGGGTGATGGGTGATGGTTCTGACCGGGTGCTTAGGAAAATTGAAGGGGTTAAACGTAGCCGTAGCAAGTCCTTGCATCTATCGAGAGAAAGGTTAACAAGGATCCCTGATGAAGTCTTTGAATTAACGTGGTTGAAGCAGCTGTATTTAAGCTCGAACCAACTGAGCACGGTGCCGGAGTCGATCACGCGCCTGAGCAACTTGACTAGGCTATCTTTAATCTCGAACACTTTAGAGGATCCCCCGCTAGAAATCGCTGTACAAGGGATCGAAGCCATCCGTGACTACTCATTTTCACCCCCAACTACCTCACCAGTGACTGGACCGAGTTTGAAGGCTTAGTTGCTCAATCTAGGGATCCTGTGAACAAAAACCGACAGTTCATCCCGATCATGAAACAGAAGTGTCAGCTCCCTTCACGGTTTGGCATCTTCACTTATCTAAACTTCGAGGATCCTGAAGACATGGACCATGAATGGATCCGTTTACTCAAAGCTCTGCGTTAGACCGACTCCGAGGCTAGACCGTTGTGCGTTCAGTGGCATCCCGTCATTAAGGATCCTTTTGATATCAGGTGGGATGGATCCTGTGTCAGCGGAGGTGTACGAACTATCGCCAGCCATTGATTGAGTATCATCAGCCATTGATCAGGCCTCACTATTCATTGCTCCGGTATTAAGTGAGATTGCTCAGGATCTCTACCTCATCAATGTCACAACTGCATTAACAGATGACAGCAATCATGAGGGAAGGGTCTTCTAGGATCCAAACGTTCGGTAAAGTGAACTGCCACTATCGCGTTAACCGACATACTGAACTTTGAACAAAGCATTACATTGATATTAACGAGGTCGAAGACGATAATTAGACCTCCGAGATGGTACCACTCACCTTGACCATGAGCACTATTTGTATAGGAGGTACTCTGTTATGGCTTTAATTCGTTGGCAACCTTTCCAGGAAATGGGCGAAATTCAGCGAGAAATGAACCGCTTGTTCGACACTGTTATGACGCCTTCAAGTACAGGACTCTCGACTCGTGACTACTTTCCCCCAGCCGAGTTGGATGAGACCGCAGAGGCATACAACCTCAAGCTTGAAGTGCCTGGCATGAATGCCGATGACCTAGACATTCAAGTCACAGCTGAAGCAGTGTCAATCACAGGCGAGCGCAAGTCGAAGACTGAAACTGAGTCTAACGGCTCTACTCGGACTGAGTTCCGGTATGGCAAATTCCAGCGGGTGATTCCTTTACCAGGCCGCATTGATCACCAGAATGTAAAAGCGGACTACGAAAACGGGATCCTATCCCTATCTCTACCGAAGGCTCAAGACGAGAAAAGTCGAGCGGTGAAAGTTAGCCTAACGGCTTAGTCAACTCCTCTGGTCACCTCTGGCCTAGTCACCTCTAGGTAGCTTCAGCCAGAAACTGACTATCTCTAACGCATTTCCAGACTAGCCAACCTAAGTATCAGGGATCCTGCATAGGATCCTTTTCTTGCTATCAACTGTCTTAATTTCAATTTATCGCTGGCAATCAGAGTCCGTTACAAGTTCTTGGTAAATGTGCTCTAGTCGCTGGTTCAACTGATGGAGATCATAGTCTGTTTCCACCTTCAGCCGTCCCGCTTGTGCCATTGGCAACCAGAGATCGGTGTGGTCCACCAACTGGCGTATCGTTTGAGCAATCGCCTCCGGATCCTTTTCTGGCACCAGCAAACCGGATACACCATTCTCCACTAATTCCGGGATCCCACCGTGATAGGTGCTGATAACAGGGATCCCCAACGCCATCGCCTCCTTCAAGACATTAATCGGCGCATCCTGATTGCCATCCTGAGCCGTCACACTCGGAGCAATGAAAAGGTGAGCTTGCCGAAGATAGGTAATGATCATCTGTTCAGTGTGTTGGCCCAAGAACCGGACTTTTGCCCTCACACCTAAGGTCTCTGCCAACGTTTCAAGTGATGAGCGCAAAGGTCCATCGCCGATAATGCTGTAGGTTATGTCAAGTTCAGGTAAAAGAGATAGGGCTCGAATCACATACTCAATCCCCTTCTTTTCCACCAAACGTCCTGTTGTGAACAGCTGTAACGGATCCCTTCGATTCCAGGGCTGAAAATTAAATAGGAACCGCTCACACTTCAACCCTGACCGCAGCACCTCACTTCGATGGGCCGGACAGCCCAGCTGTAATAGTCGATCTCTAAAATAGTCACAATTAGTCAGAAATTTATCGCCCACTTCAAAGATCCTATCGTAGACATGGATCCCTCTCATCTGGATAAAACTGCTAATATCATGTCCGCGAAAAGTCACGACGAACTTTGCATCAGGTGAGTACAAATCTCGAAAGGCCCGCCCTCGAAAGGCTTGGGTCCCAAATTGACAGTGAATAATGTCGTAGGGTCCTCTAGGCTCAGGTAAGACACTGTACAAGGTCCATAGAGACAGGGCTTGTAGGCCATATTGAACTGGATTTAGGGCTCGTAAATAATCAGTCTTGATGGGGATCCCTTGGCTTAATAGGAGGCCCCATCCATCCCACACTCGTCGGAGCCAGTTATCTGGAATTGTGGTGAAATAGGCCGTTCGATTGAGCAGGTGATACTCTGCAACAATGGGATGAACTAGAGCTGTGTTTCCTGGTCGCTCAGCTAAAATATCTACCTCATGCCCTTGCTCTAATAAGCCTTGAGCTTGGTTCACTATAAAGGTTTCAGATAATAATGGAAATTGCCACACAATAAATGCAACTTTCATCCCATAACCTCAGTTTATTGACGGGCTGATATCTGACCCAAGCGCAGCCGAATCAGTTCCACAACTCCTACCCAGCGCACACCCATCAGCACACCCACCACTTGTAGCTTTTGCTGTAACGTTGGTAGCTGGGGATCCTGCACCATCTTCAGCAAAAAGAATAGAGGTGGCATTAAATTAAACGCAATCATTCGGACAAACACAATCTCTCGCGGCAATCCCGGTAGGATCCGAGTGCACTCTAAATCATATCGTCCCCCTATATGCCGAATGGTCCGCCGATATAGCTGTGACCACGATGCGCGCGCAGGATGCTGGACCCGGACCGAGTCTCCATAGATCTGTTGATACCCAGCCCGGTATACTCGCTGCCCCCATTCAACATCTCCGCTAGATTTCAATCGATCATCAAAGGATCCAACATCATCCAACACTCGTTTGAATGTAAATATATTGGCTGTGGCCGCGAACTGCTCTTGCTTTAAAAAACTCTGTTGCGGAAAAGCTAGCACACTGTCATATAACTCCACCGCAGTGAGATGACTGGGATCCTGAAAAAACAGATCAATACGGCCTGCCACTAACCCACAGTCTGGATACTGTAATAAGAGAGTCACACCTTGCGCAATCCACTCAGGGTCTGGAATACAATCAGCATCTGTAAAACCAATAATATCCCCTTGTGCGATAGAGATGCCTCGATTTCGAGCAGCATAGGATCCGGGCTTAGCTTCATGACTCAAAACTGCTTTAGGACATTGCTCGACTAGAGTCGTGATGGCATCAAGGTGTGACGAGCCATTATCCACCACAATGATTTCGTAAGTCGGATACGTTTGATGCGCAAGGGCTTTTAAACATGTTTCAAGAGCAACGGCATCGTTGTAAACAGGAATGATAATAGAGACAAATGGATCCATGGGGAGACACGTCTTTCATCAATCAACACTGCCCCTGGGGACATAGTGCTATCTTAGCCATTCCTCTAACCTAAGGGATTAACTTGGAACCTGCTGTCAAACTAATCTCTGTATCTGGTGTGATCGCCCTACCCACAACCTGATTTGTCCGCTATTACTGGCTGATGAGCAGCAGGATCCTTGCGCTCGTTATGACCCAGCCCGTTGTGTTCTCAAATTGTGTTCTCAAATTGTTTCCTCAAATTGTTTCCTCAAAGGTGAACCCATGCGATTGAATCTTGAGCCAGATCCGTGGCGGTTTTGGGGTATTAGTCTGCTGTTGATGGCCTTGGCAACCCCTTTGTTCGTCTGGAGTGTGGGGATCCAAAGTTTGGATGGGTGTGACGAGAGTTTCTATGCCCAAATTGCGCGGGAGATGATGGCTAGTGGCCAATGGTTATCCCCCACCTTTCTAGGTGAACTGTTTTTTGAAAAACCTCCCCTTCTGATGTGGTTAATGACACTTTCCTATCATGTGGGGGGCATTAACGTCTGGACTGCTCGCCTGCCAGGGATCCTGTGTGCATTAGGATCCATTCCGCTCATGGGTTGGATTGGTCGGCATTACTTATCGCAACGGGCCACGATCCTGGGCATGATGATTCTGCCGTTGTGTTATCTATGGGTTCAACAAGGTCGAATTGCCGGTCAAGATATTCCTCTAACCTTTATTGAACTAGTGGGCATTGCTGCTTTAGTCACTGGGATTCACGGATCCACTTACTGGTTCTTCATCACGGGATTGGCCTTGGGTCTGGGGATCCTGATGAAAAGTGCCATGATTTTGTTAGTTGGTGCAGCTCTGATTCCTTACTTGATCGTTAACTATCGGCGGTGGAGTCTGTCGTGGCCCTTCTGGGCTGGACTTGCCAGTGGAGTGGGAGTGTTCGGGAGTTGGCTTGGTATTTCGATTCAGACCCACGGCTGGCAAGTGTGGGATAGTCTAATCGGCAAAGTTCAAGACTTGGGTGCCACACCCTTTCACACCTCAAACAACTGGTTGTATTACCTATGGCATATTCCAGCCCATGGCTTTCCTTGGACGATTCTGGCGCTACTAGGGGCTGGGATCCTCATTCGCTTCAAGCGAGGATCCTCAGTGTTGATTTGGTCGCTTCCCTTGATCCTGTTTCTTGAGTTGGAAATCTATGCGACCCGAACCCATTACTACACGTTGCAACTGTACCCTTGGCTGGCTCTCCTCGCAGGTGTTTCTCTAGATTATGCTACGCGGTGCTGGCGAGAGCGTGGTATGGATTTACGCCAGCCCGCCCATCTAGCCCAATGGATCTCTTGGTGTTTTTTCGTGATTGGCTTAGGGATCCTAGGGTTGGGATTAGCCGTTATTTTTAATGTCTCAGGGCTTGAAGAGTTGACTCATCACGGTGTCGCGTTAGTTATTATTGGTCTACTCTACCTATCACTAATTGCGATTTGGCATCAACGGCAATGGGTTCAACACCTGGCTGGGGTGTGGATGGGCTGTCTACTACTAGCTGGGGTTGTAACAATTCTGTCTATAGTGAGTCGAGCGGATTTCGGTAATTTCAATCCTACTCTAGCCGCTTTTCAATCCCAGTGGTCACAAGTGTTACCCACCAGCCCAGTCATCGATATTGGGAATAGTGGCCTAGCCGATGTCTGTGAGGCCCAAGCCCACGCATTTTATACCCCTAATCCTGGTAAATGGGTGCGGGATCGGGAGCTTTTACAAGGGAATCATCGCCGCTATCTCTGGGTCTCGCCCGTGCAATGGGAGCATCATGAATCCGACTTAACAACTCTACAAACGTTGGTTGAACTTGAAGGCTGGCAATTGATGGAAGACTCCGGATCCTGATCTATCATCGAGACAATCTACTGCTGTTGGGAGTTGACGGATGACGAGCACTTACAAGCCCAAGGGACCCTCGATTAATCGCTTTGCCATCTGGTTTTTCACCGTACTCTGGGGCTTACTGGTCTTTTCTTCACTGGGATTATTGGTTCAGGATATCAACTCGATTCCCGGTCCTAACTATGAGCAGATTGAGGCTCAATACGTCGATCCTGAACTGGTTGAAGCGTCTGAGACCCTGTCTCAACGCCTCAACACTCTGGAAGTAAACATTGCCGATCTTGAAGAGGAACAACGGATCCTAGAAGACGGATCCCGTAATCTCCAACAAACCATCGACCAACTCTTAGAAATTCAACGCCTGAGTATATCTCAAGGGATTCCCTGGTCCGAGACTGATCAAGAGACCTTGGCCGTTAGTCAACAGCGGTTTCTAGAGAACCAAGAAACGTATCAAGCACTCAATCAAACGATTGCAGACCAAACGAACGAAAGGCGCACCCTCCAGGCAGAGCAATCTGAGATTGAAGACCAATTAGAAGCCCAACGGGAACCAGCCCGGGCTGAATTCAATCAACTCCAACGTCAGCACGGCTTCCGAGTAGCCTTTCTCCAATTACTCATCTTTATTCCCCTATCGCTCACTGGGACTTACATTTTTCTCAAACGTCTCAGCAGTATCTACTTCCCCTTTGCCATTGCTTTTGGTGCCGCCACATTGCTCAGGATCCTGATCGTCATTTGGGATTATTTCCCTGCCCGCTGGCTGAACTACATCCTCACCATTGCTCTGCTCCTCATCATTGGCCGACTGATGGTTTACTTTATCCACTCGGTTGCCTCTCCTAAACTGCAACTCGTGGTCAAACAGTTTCGAGAAGCCTACGAGCGGTTCCTCTGTCCCATCTGTGAATACCCCATCCGCACTGGCCCTCGCCGTTACCTCTACTGGACTCGTCAGTCGGTCCAACGTCTTAATCTCCCTCCAGATGGCTCCTTAGCCTCTGAAGAGGAATACACCTGTCCATCCTGTGGAACCCCGTTGTTCGAAATCTGTGATAACTGTCAAGGAGTCAGATATGCCTTGCTGCCCCATTGCCATCACTGTGGGGCTGAGAAAGCAATTTAGGATCCTGGGATTGTCGTGAACAGACGCCTGCCAGGGCTTGAATCAGAGAGGTTGAAGCGAATCTACTTTGAAGGAAACACTCCACACCAACTCTTGTGTAAAATCACGCTAGGCGATAATCTGCGACTGACTCGGGTCTAGACGTGCAGGAGATGTCAATGTTAGAGATGCTCAGCTGGTTACCTACCCTGCTCCTCTGCCTACTAGGCTTGCCAGTAGCGCTATTTCTGCCTCTGACCGTTGCCTTCGTCACCCAGTCCATCATGCAAGAGCCTGACCAAGACTCATGAAACCTGTTTGGGATCCTAATTCAGGATAGGGTGGCGCTGATAACTACGCTGTAAGGGCTACCTATCGTTCTACAATCAGGCTGCAAATCTTAATAACTTTTTCGCATTTTGTCATCGCGGGATTACAATTGCAGTAGCGAAACCATTCTTAACTTGGAGAAGCCCCATGGCCACTGAGACCGCAACACCCAATGCCCAAAACGATAAGCGTGGGGAGACAAAGACCGCTGCTCAAGCGCCCACTACACCTTCCGCGCCTGCAACTCCCAGTTCTTCAACTAGCCAGGCCTTGCAAGTGAAATTTAAGTCTGGTTCCACTCTGACACGTCCTCCTCTGCCCAATGGCCGTCCCATCGAGCCTAGCTACCTACGCATTTCTGATAAAGCTACTCTTCCGGGTAACCGTCCTGTCTTTGTTTCCGATCTCACCATTGCAGAAGGTGGATTCCCTGGTCGTCCTGTTTTTGGGAGCCCCTTGAAAGGTAAAATCACAAGCACCATCATGGGTAACCGTCCAGTTGCCTCTAACGACCTAGGCGATTCAGACCTAATGGGATTTATCTAAACTGATAACCCTAGAAACTCAGGATCTAATTGCCTGGACGTCCATGGCCAGTATCCTCAGTTGATCTCATTTCGACCAGCGGGACGGATCCTTGCTGGTTATTGGCTAATGGAGATGACCTGAGATGGGTGAATGAAAGCTAGCCAAGAAGAATCAGTAGGTAGGAATCAGCAGGCAGGAAGTTTGCCTTCAGCAAGTAGTAGCTCTGCAATCTGGATAGCATTAAGTGCTGCCCCCTTACGAATTTGATCCCCACAGATCCACAGTTCCAGACAATGGGTGTGGGAAATATCCTGCCGGATCCGACCCACTGCCACCTCATTCTGCCCACTGACATCAATGGGCATGGGGAACCGATTCGCTGACCAGTCCTCTAGGATTCGCACCCCTGGCGCTTCACTAATCAGATGTCGTGCTTTATCCACATCAAATGGATCCTGAAATTCAAGATTAAGGGTTTCGGCATGAGCCCGATGGACTGGCACTCGCACACAGGTGGCTGACAGTCGGAGCTCCGGAGCACCCATAATTTTGCGGGACTCATTCAACATCTTGAGCTCTTCCTGACAGTAATGATTATCTTGGATGGAACTGTTGTGGGGAAATAGATTAAACGCAATGGGAAACGGAAAGACCTTAGGCTCTGGGGGTTTACCGGCCAACACATCGCGAGATTGGTCTTCGAGCTCCATCATGGCTGAGGCCCCTGCTCCACTCGCTGACTGATATGTTGCTGCCACAATTCGTTGAATGGGGTTTACCTTGTGTAGTGGATAAATCGCCACACACATCAAAATTGTTGTGCAATTGGGATTGGCAATAATGCCTTGATGCTCAAAAGCCGCTTCGGGGTTTACCTCTGGCACCACCAGCGGGACTAATGGATCCATCCGAAATGCACTGGAATTATCCACCACCACAGCTCCTTGGTGTGTTGCCACGGGTGCCCACTCTCTCGATACCGAAGATCCCGCGGAGGCCAGCACTAAGTCCACCTGCGCAAAGGATGCCTCCGAAACCGCCTCAATAGTCAGCGTTGACCCTTGAAACGAGACGGTTTGGCCTGCCGATCGTGATGAAGCTAGTAAGGTTAACCGATCCACAGGAAACTCACGCTCATCCAATAGATTGAGAAGCTCCTGCCCTACCGCACCTGTAGCACCGAGGATGGCAACATTGAGAGGCTTAACCATGGGTTCGATGGATCCTTGTGTAATCTGAGTGGTACGCGATCTAAATAGTATGCGATTTGGGTAAGTGCGTGGATGATAGAGATAACTAAGCTTAGTAAAGATTCAGAGATGCGGCGCAGTCAACTGAACTGGCCTGATCTCTGTCAATTCTGCCTGATCGATGACACCTTCAGGAGCGGGTGTTCACCAACCGATACGGTTGCCCTTGTTGGCCTATCGTTTGGTAAAAGTCAGAACAGACATTGCGGGTTAACCGCTCGCTCATGCTCCGGGTTACCTGGTTAACGATCCGACTCGCCACCCGATGGACAAACGCTGAGGGCAAAGACTTGACTAACCCCGGCAACTCCATCCCTACAAGCAAATTGAGATGCCAGTGAACTCGAATCATGGGTGGTGAGGATCCTCTTGAGGTCTCGCGGACGAACCCCCCTGCTGAATAACCTGATAATGGAGAGGCAGGCTCCAAAGGCTCCAACCTAAATGATGACAGACAGGTAATTTGGTAAGGCGTCTCTGCTTCCATCGGTAACTCAATGGAGCGCAATCGGAACAGGGATCTGTCCTCAGACCATAGTTGAATGCCGAAGCAAGGCTCTACTTCAAGACCTAATCCAGCTATTCGGAAAAACTGCACTTTGTAGCTGTCGTCAGTGAGGGGAAGTACCTTCAAAGGTTTAAAGCACCGTTCCATCCAGTCACGATGACTGTCCAAATAGGTGGCGAAGGTAGGGGCATCCGTTTGCAGATCGACCTGTCCCTGACAGGTAGACTCAACTTCAAACCCAGGATTGATGGGTACTTGGCCGGGGTCCTCAGACTCATGCTGACTGAGGGCGGCAGACTTATTTGGGGGCCCGACGGGCTTGGAGCTGACGATAGACATCTTTGATATCCACCTGATGATGGGCAAGCGCAACAAGACAGTGATACCAGAGGTCCGCCACTTCGCTAGCAATGGCCTCAGGATCCTGATCCTTAACAGCCATCACCACTTCAGCAGCTTCCTCACCAATTTTTTTCAGAATGGAGTTATCCCCTTTAGCCAGAAGCTTGTTGGTGTAAGAGCCTGGCTGAGGATCCTGCTGCCGTTGCTTGATCACTGCAAAGACCTGCGACAGCGTATCAGCTGGGGGAAATAATGAAACGTAATCTGGATCACTCTTTGGTGTTGCAGTTGGGGTCAGTGTTGAGGACAACGAAGCGCTTGTATTCGTTTTTTGCATCGCACTCCCCGATAGGGGCTGAAAAAAGCAGCTTCGGGAGCCGGTGTGGCAGGCGATATCACCAACCTGCTCTACTACGATCAGAAGCGCATCCTGGTCACAATCAATTCGAATATCCTTAACATGCTGCACATGCCCTGAGGTGTCTCCCTTTGGCCAAAGCGTCTGGCGGGAGCGACTCCAAAACCAAGTGCGTCCTGTCTCAAGTGTTTTCTGAAGCGACTCCCGAATCATCCAAGCCACCATTAGAACAGCACCATCCAGGTAGTCCTGAACGATCGCAGGAATCAGGCCATCGTCAGTATAAACTAGCGAATCAAGCGGACCTTCACCTAGCGAAAAGGTAGAAGCTGAGTTAAGTAGACCTATCACCACTCACCACGTCAAACACGACATGCTTAACACAACAAACAGCCGCTCACCTGTACCAGGATTCACAGCAGACCGTGAGTATAACATCTAGCTCCTGAGACGGCAGGACGTGAGAGTACTTCACGCTGCGTCAAGCAACGTGATGCTGTCAAATATTGTCTGACTCGCCTACTTGAGTAACCCAATAGTCAATGGACGGTTAATCAAGCATCCCTAATTTCAACGCAGCTGGGTTTCCAGAAGAGTACATTTAGATGCGTTCCCACACCTTTGGCAATCGCCATAAGTTGAGACTGCCACTTGCATTAATCACACTTTTCACAATGGTTCCCACATTAAGCAACAGCTGATAGTGCAGGACCAGCTCTTGTTATTCCAGAGCCGATATAGTTAACTATCTAACTTTAATTAACCGTTCAAGTGACTTGAAATTGGCTCGAGCCTGCCTCGAATGCTACCTGATACACCCTTGGCATTGTATCGATTCTAGATGTTTTGCACTGAGCATCGACGGTTTTCATATTTATCCAATTCAACTATAATCAGGTGCATTTGTGGGCTACAGGTCTCAATCAGAGCCTGGGTTCATTCCCTCTAATGTTGGCCACCACTTCTGTAATGAATTAAATATAACAACTGTGAGTTTATATTCTCTGCGCATTGCTGATATCCCTTTACAGGATCGCCCCCGTGAACGACTGATAACTCATGGAGCCCGTAATCTAGCAACGGCTGAACTCTTGGCTATTCTCATTGGCACAGGGCAGGGGTCCGGCAAACTGTCTGCTGTGGGGTTAGGACAATTTCTATTATCTAAGCTCAGCGAGCACGATGCAGACCCACTAAGCAGTCTGCGAGATATTGAAGCCCCCGAATTGACCAGTATTGAAGGGATTGGCCCCGCTAAGGCCGCTACGATTCTAGCGGCCATCGAATTGGGGCGCCGGCTGTTTCTAGCTCGCCCGAATGAGCGAACTGTGATCGACTCACCTGATATTGCAGCTGCTGTGCTGAGCGGGGAAATGAGCTGGGATCCTCAGGAACACTTTGGCGTTGTTCTCCTTGACATTAAAAATCGACTCATTGGTCAGCGCATTGTGACAAAAGGGACAGCGACTGAAACGCTATTTCATCCCAGAGAAACCTTCAGGGCAGCTATTCGCCAGGGGGCCAGTCGGATCCTCATTGCTCACAATCATCCATCTGGCAATCTTGAGCCCAGCTCTGAGGACATTGCTCTTACCCGTCAGATTTTGCAGTCTGGTCAATTCTTGGGCATTCCAGTGATTGACCACCTCATTCTCGGAGCCGGCCAGTTCCTGAGTCTACGCCAACATACGACTCTCTGGATCGAAATTCCCCAAGACGATTGATCAACGAACCATCTTGGGGAAGTACATGTCTCAAGCAACCTGCCTAGAGTACCAGAGCACGTTGACTGGAGCTCTAAGGTAATAGAACTACGAGGCAACAGCAGTAGCGGACGAGCGACGCTTGCGTTGGCGAGAGGCTGGGGTCTGCCCCCCGGTTGGCTGTTCAGGTGATGACTCCGCTGCAGGAGCTGCCGCCTTCGTTGATGTGTCGGGATACTGCATCATTAAGACCACTGTCGGCTTACCTTGAACTTGCTCCTTCACGAACCGACGGATCCCTCGTTCAATGGCGTCCTGCAATCCGGCCCAGTCAATATCAACAGTTCCCTTCTCAAGAGTGCGAGCAAACTTAGACCAACTCTGATCCAAAGAACGTTGGATCACCTGCTTAAGCAAAGGACCCGTCAAGGTCTTGATATCGGCAACTAGACCCACGACATGGGCACGAGGTTCATAGAGCAAGCGACCTGTCTCATCCACTCCAATAGAAACCGTCATCATGCCCTCAGTGGCAATTTGTTGGCGTTCTTTCAGGACACTGTCCACTACTACCCCAGATTGAGAACTATCAATGAGTTGAATCCCAGATGGAATCTTATCCACCACTTCAATCTTGTCAGGATCCACCGCAACAACATCGCCATTATTGATTATCACAATGTTCTCCTGCGGGATCCCTTGACTCATAGCCGTTTCGGCATGCTTGACTAACATCCGGTACTCACCGTGAGTAGGCACAAAGAATTTGGGTTTAGTCAGGGCAATCATTAACTTCTGGTCTTCTTGACTACCATGCCCCGACACATGGATCCCTTTATCTTTGCCATAAACGACATGTGCTCCCAAAGCCATCAGCTTATCAATGACCCGTGTCACTGCAATTGTGTTACCCGGAATTGGATTAGCTGAGAAGACAACTGTGTCACCCGGCTTAATCTGAACATGCGGATATTCACCGTTCGCGATCCGTGTCATAGCAGCTAGCGACTCACCTTGGGACCCAGTCGTTAAAATAACAACTTCGGAATCATCCATCTGGTTGATAACATGCATGGGCTGAAGCGTCTCGTCCCGGCAGCGAATGTAACCTAACTGCCGCGCATGAGCTACCACATTAAGCATAGAACGACCAACGAGAGAGACAACCCGCCCCTGTTTTTCAGCAGCTTGCAAAATCAGGTTAATTCGATGAACCGATGAGGCAAATGTTGTTATAATCACTCGTCCCGATGCCTGCTGAATTGCCCTAGTCAACCCTGGCAGTACAGAGGACTCAGAGGGAGTAAAACCAGGAACTTCAGCATTGGTGGAGTCACTAATAAGGCATAGGACACCCTTCTCCCCGTGTTCCGCTAGCTTCTGTAAGTCGAAGTATTCGCCATCAACAGGGGTATGATCGATTTTGAAGTCTCCGGTTTGGATAACCACTCCCGCTGGTGTATGCAGAGCAACAGTGAAGCTATCAGCAAATGAATGAGTGTTCCGAATGAATTCGACGTAAAAACGCTTACCTAAGGGAACAATCTGGCGCGGTTCAACAGTTCGCAATTCAGTTCGTTGAAGTAAGCCTACTTCTTTCAACTTCTCTCGAAGTAGAGCTAGTGCCAGTTTAGGGCCATAAATGACAGGAATATCAAATTCCCGTAAATGATAAGGAATTCCACCAATATGATCCTCGTGACCATGAGTTACGATCATGCCCCGAATTTTGTCGCGGTTCTGCTTCACATACGTCATGTCAGGCAACACGATATTGACACCATGCATGGATGGATCTGGAAATGCCAAACCGGCATCCAGCAGCACTAAGTCGTCCTCATACTGAAAGGCCCAGGTATTTTTTCCAATTTCCTGTTCTCCACCCAGCGGGATCAAATGAACTGGAGACACCTTAGTACTGGACCGTTTAACCGTCCGAGTTGATGAGGCTGTCTTTTGAGATGGCATAGGCTATTAACCTCAGAGATCAGTTATACACAACAAAGCAACACACTTCCAGACCACCCAATTAGTCCATTTCCATCAGGTGAACGTCTGTCAAAATCTTCAGCAAGCAGGAGTATTGCATTTGGGTCGTCGCAGTCTGGACCTAGTGATTCGGCTCAAGGACTTAGCCCAGGATCCTATCAGAGCAACACTCGTTAAAAAGCAGCTATTCAGTCCACTGCCATTTTGGCCAACTCCGCTCCTTGAAATCTGCACTTAACCCAACACACTTGAACCAAACATATCATCGTCACTAGACATCCATACAAGTGAGCATCCATATAGATAGTCATGGCTGAACCACTGCAACCTTTTGAGGTTCTGAAAACAGTCCTAGATCAGTAAGGACCCGCTTCAAATCCTGATCATAATCTGCAGACAGAGGAAGTAAAGGAGGACGTACTGTCCCAACCTGCCAACCCTGCAGTTGCAGCGCCCTCTTAACAGGAATTGGATTGGTTTGCAAAAATAGACCTTTGAAGAGTGGAAATAACTTGAGGTGGAGTCGCATTGCCTCTGGGAGGGAACCCGCTTGAAAAGCCTCAATCATGCTCTGTATCAGTGGACCAACAAGGTGGCTAGCAACACTTACAACACCCGATGACCCTAATGCTAACATCGGCAGGGTCAAAGAGTCATCACCCGCATAAATCAAAAATGACTCTGGGGTGGACTGACGAATAGAGGATACAGCATCCATATTCCCTGTCGCTTCCTTGATACCAATAATTGTAGGTAACTCAGCGAGTCGGGCCACTGTCTCGGGTTGAATTGTCACCGAGGTTCGGCCTGGTATGTTGTAGAGCAAGATCGGCACGTCAGAACAGTCTGCAATGGCCTTGAAGTGCTGGTACAACCCTTCTTGTGTAGGCTTATTGTAATAGGGCGCAACCTGGAGAGTGCCGTCGAGTTCCAACTTGCTGGCTTTCTGAGTTGCATCAACTGCTTCACGAGTACAGTTGGATCCAGTGCCAGCAATCACTGTTCCTTGAGAGCCAACCGCCGCCTTCACAACTCGGAACAGCTCATACTCCTCCTCCCAAGTCAATGTGGGTGACTCGCCCGTTGTTCCGCAAACAACTAGACCATCACTGCCATTATTGACCAAGTAGCTAGCTAGGTGAGCAGCCTCATCGTAGTCAAGGTCTCCAGACTCCTTAAAAGGAGTGACCATAGCCGTCAATACTCTCCCCCAGCTCACGGTGCCACACCCCAGCATGATGTTTTTACACCCATCAGAGTCCACTCACTCCCATAACACGTGCCACCAACCCTCTAGCTAGCCATCTAACCTTAGGATCCATTACGTACACCCAAATTAGCTCCCATTGGTTCGTAGGCCCTTATCGTACCGTACGCTTACAGTATCTCCAATCGCAATACTGGAAATCTCATCAGACAAAGATTCTGGTGAGTAGCCATGTTGAACCTCTCTGACCCATCGTTTAGCGAAGTCTGAACCAAAAAAACCGAGCATAGGACAAATAATCCGACGCTGGGAAGAAAAGAAACTTAAGAAAGGGAGGATCGAACCCTCCCTCCACATTGATCTTAGCGGGACTTAACGGCTAGAAGAGACCCAAAGTTACCCACTTGTCGAGCGGAAGCGTAGCACCGATACCTAAGTAGAGAGTGACTAGAGTACCGAACAGGAAAACGGATGTGGCTACAGGACGACGAAGAGGATTCTGGAACTTATTGACATTTTCGATAAAAGGAACGAACAGCTGCCCCAGCGGAATAGCAGTCATTAAAGCAATGCCCAATAGCTTATTGGGTGCAATCCGCAAAATATGGAAGGCAGGATACAAATACCACTCAGGCAAAATTTCGAGTGGAGTAGCGAATGGATCCGAAGGCTCACCCACACCAGCGGGATCCATCACTGCTAAGGCAACAACCATGGCAATGGTCCCCAAGATGACAACCGGGAACATGAACAGTAGGTCATTGGGCCAAGCAGGCTCACCATAGGTCATGTGACCCATATTCTTTTTTAACTTAGCGACTACCTTAGGGTTGTCGAGATCAACCTTACGAGTAATCGCCTCTCTAGCAATGGCTTCTTTTGAGAGAGACATGATGTTCTCCAGATCAAGTGTGCAAAAGGATCATAGGTCAAGGACCTAACTACAACCTTTGTTCGGGTTACCCCATCCAATCCGATTCAATCAAAGGGGGCCAGAAATACCCTGACGGCGGATCATTAGGAAGTGCATTGTCATAAAGACTGCAATTAGCCAGGGTAGAACAAACGTGTGCAAGCTGTAGAAACGAGTCAAAGTAGCTTGACCAACACTCGCACCACCACGGATCAATTCAACCAGCGTGTCACCTACAACGGGAATCGCACTGGGAACACCAGATACGATCTTGACTGCCCAGTAACCCACTTGGTCCCAGGGGAGTGAATAACCTGTTACACCGAAGGACACTGTTAATACTGCTAGAACAACACCAGTGACCCAAGTCAGTTCGCGAGGCTTCTTAAAGCCACCTGTTAAGTACACACGGAACACATGGAGGATCATGACGAGAACCATCATGGATGCACTCCAACGATGAATAGAACGAATCAACCAGCCAAAGTTGACATCTGTCATGATGTAGCGGACAGACTCAAATGCGTCGGTAACAGTTGGCCGATAATAAAAAGTCATCGCAAATCCGGTGGCAAACTGGATCAGGAAACAAACAAGAGTAATGCCACCCAAACAGTAAAAAATGTTGACGTGAGGCGGAATGAACTTGCCAGTTGCATCATCCACGAAGGGAGTCACTTCCAAGCGTTCATCTAGCCAATCGTAAACTGTGCTCATAAGGCCGTTAGAATTCCTACATGATCTCCCAGCACTTTAACACGAAACTTTAGAATTCACTTAACCTAGAACAGGCTCTTTTCCAGTAGGTTAAGCTTCGGCAGCAATGACTCTAAAGCCAGCTTCAAATGGTGCCTGCCTGAGTAGAGTCGTTAAGATTCCAGAGCAGTCTATTCACTAGCGGACTGTTTGTTATGTAACTTAATAAAGACACAAGACCTTAAGTCAGTCTGCTGAATGGTCTACGCTAAAGCTTGGACTCAGTTAGAGATGTGTCAGCGGAGACCTGTCAGATGGGGATCTGGGCGCCTGCACAGATGTGGCAACAATGTGGCCAATGATGTGGCAATGACGAAGGGCTGAGTCATGAGCAGGGGAAAGCAGCTGTTACCGTCAAAGGTGATATTAGATTAATGCGTGATCGTTGGCTATCTTTGTTTCTAGAACTCCCGGTTGCCCTCAAGCCGGATGTCTCTAGAAGTAGACAAGATGAGGTGTCCCGCTGGTGGATTCGGGTTGGGTGGGCTCTCAGTCTGAGCTTGGTTCTGATCCTAACGGCTTGCCAAGGCGAGCCAATTCAACCTGCATGGGGCAGCGAGCAAAAACTATTGGCCGAAGCTTGGACCTATGTGGACCGGGCCTATGTTGATCCGGAATTCAATGGCCAAAATTGGTGGCAAGTCCGACAAGACCTCCTTTCCCAATCGTTGCCTGACCGTCAAACTACCTACAGGGCAATCGAGTCCATGCTGGCACTGTTAGAAGATCCCTTCACACGCTTTCTTGATCCCGACCAATACCAACAACTCCAGACCTCGACGGCGGGTGAGCTCAACGGTGTCGGACTACAAATTGCGATTGATGACCAGCTTCAGGTTGTTGTAATCGCTCCCATCGAAGGATCTCCTGCTGAGCGGGCAGGATTACAGTCAGGGGATCTAATTATTGAAGTAGATCGGGTTTCTGTAGAGGGTTTTACTCTGGATGAGGTTGCAGATCGGATGCGGGGCCCTATGGGATCCGCAGTAGAACTGACCATTCAGCGGAATCAACAGACTTTTTCTGTCACACTAACTCGCGAATCCATTGATCTCAATTCAGTTCGTTCCCAACAGGTCACGGATCCTGAGACAGGCGAGTTAGTGACCTACGTTCGCCTGAGTCAATTCAATGGCAAGGCCGCCCAGCAATTGCGTGACATTGTGGAGACCGCCGATGTTGAGCCTGTAGAGGGATATGTCTTGGATCTTCGGAATAATCCAGGTGGGCTACTGCAAGCGGCAATTGAAATTGGCCAGATGTTAATAGATCGAGGAGATATTGTCTTGGTGACCACTCGCAATGGGGTCCAGGACAGTATTGCCACAACCCCAGAACGAATTTCGACGAAGCCTTGGGCTGTATTGGTGAACAGTGGAAGTGCCAGTGCTAGTGAAGTGTTGGCTGGTGCCCTACAAGATAGTGGTCATGGGATCCTGGTCGGCACCCAAACCTTCGGGAAGGGATTGATTCAGTCACTCTTTGAGCTAGACGATGGATCCGGACTAGCGATTACCACTGCAAAGTACTTAACTCCCAAGGGACGAGACATCAACAAACAAGGTATCGAACCTGATATTCAGGTTGCCTTGCCTGCGGATGCTCAACTGACGGTAGATAGGGTAGCGACCGAGGCTGATGTCCAGTTCAGTGCGGCTCTGGAGGTGTTGCGAACTCAGCGGTCTGACCTATCGGCGTAGCGGTAGCCCGTAACTCGGAAACCCATTTAGGCGAAAAGAACCGCTCGGAAGGCAGGGGCTGCAGGATAATTAGAGTAAACCAAACCTACGAGCACATTAAGACTCCAGACTCTGTCCATGAATCCACTATCTCGCTTTCACTACTTCTTCGACTGCTGCATCGGAGGATGGCATACTGAGCGAACCTACCATGACCTGAATCGTCAGGACGTGGAGCGGTCCAGCACTGATTTCACTATTCGTACGTTGACACCACCCCTGTGTGAACGTGTTTTGCAGAAAAATTGCTACTCTTCTGCTCGATTAAGCATCAACAATCTACTGGGCTTTCACCTAGCCTTCGAGACATTATCCGAGCGGGGAGAGGAAGTGGGACAGCAACTCAACATGTTGTTCATCCCTACTACTGAAACTAATTCCCTAGTCCAGGGCGATTACCTACGAGATCAGGGTTTTGAGGACAACGCTCCTATCGTGGCTCACTTTCAGTTTGACCCAGTTGCCCTGGAACTGAAGATGACTACCACCTACTCAGCAGTTGTAGCACTGGATAGCATTATTCTTTTGAACCCGCGCCTGCGGCTCCGACAAATCCTGACCTATGCCCGGCCAGATGATAATCAGCCCCCAACGGACCTGATCATGGCCGGGTTTGGTGTAGAGCAAAAAATAACAGGAGCTTAGTTGTCTGGCTTTGGTGGATGATCAAATCATCGCTCGGATAATCGGCGCAGAGAATCGAGCGCTGCTGCCGACACGTTGCCATGAGGATCCTTAGCGAGGAAGTTAAGGGCTGAGACACTTTTCTCGCTCGGTAGGTTGCCTAAGGCCTGAGCTAATCGTTGGCGAATAAGCCAGTCATCGGATTGAGCAAAGCTCAGGATCGTCTCTAGGCAGCGACTATCACCCACTTCACCAAGGGCCGCAATCGCGGCTTGGTGCATGAGGGCATCGCCGATTTTGAGAGCCTGGATGAGCACGTCGTAGCCACGAGGATCCTTGAGATTGCCCAAGGACACCGCCGCACTGAACTGGACTAACCATTCGGTATCCTCATAGAAGGCTCGGACTAAGGCTTCGAAGGCACGACCATCTTCCAAATAGCCCAGAGCACCAGCCGCATCAGCTCGAATGCCATAGTCAGGATCCGTTGATAAGATATCGAGCAGCTTAGGTAACGAAGCTTCAGTGGGCTTTACACCCAGGGCAAAGACGGCAAGCGAGCGTACCTGCAAGTTCTCATCATCGATCACTTTCAAGATCAAAGGACCGGCCTCCTCACTCGGAATCTGGCGTAGGGCTGCCAGAGCTACCATCCGGTCCGCCGATTTAGGGCTCTCTAGCTGAGTGGCAATTTCACTAAGGGTGGTTGGAATGGCCATACTATTCTTTACGAATCTTTACATTTCTAGTATGGCAGACGAATGAGGATGTGGCTCAAGTCCTCGAACCCAATCTGGGCTAGCATCCCCCATTAGAATGAGGTGTAGCCGCCCGCAGGATCTTTGGGTATCGTAAGAAGCGAAGCTAACAGTTCTACATTAACTAGGATTATGACTATCCGCGCATTGGCCCAACACCAGTCCTTGTATCCAGTGGCTCTTGGTCTCTTGATGGCTGGTAGTGCGTTTCTGATGTCCCCCACAGTGGGACTTGCTCAAAGCTCTTCTGCGGTACCAGCTGCTGAAGCGGCAGCCCGTATTCTGTTGCCTCGGGATGCCAAGATCGTGGGCTCGCGTCGCTTAGGGCCGAACCAAGCCGAGGTCCTAGTTGATGTGCAAGGGCAGGTTAGCCCCCTCATCATGGCAGAAAGCCAGCCTGGTCAATGGCAGCAGGATCTGCAGGCAACCCTGAATCGCACAGCAAGTGAGCTCCAAGCCTCTCTGCAGACTGCTGAGCTCACAACAGCCCCTGTGCCGGCAATAGGTCAGGCAGAGGGAGAGACACTGATTGAAAGCACGCGTGGAGCAAGTGTTCTTATTGAGCCGATCTCGAAGGAAGAGGCGACCGAGCGGGCCTTAAGCCGTTCTGGGCGGCAAAATCCGTTTGAGCCCCTGAATCAGGTCATTGAGGCTGCCCCCATTTCCAATAATCCCCCCACCTTACCTCCCCCTATCCCTATTGCTCCCCCTGTGTCCAATCCCATCTCAGCTGATGCAATTGCTCCAACACCAGCTGTTGCTCAGATTGCAACACCGGAGCCAATCATCGTTGAGGTTACTCCAACTCCTGATCCTGCCGCATTTGCTAAGACTGTGGAGGTCAGCGGTGTCATTCAAATCGATAACGAATCTTATGCGTTAGTCTCGGCTCAGGGCAATTTACCCGCCGTTGTTCAATCTGGAGAAAATTACAGCACTGCAACCATTCAGTCTGTTGCAGCTCGTGGTCCAGAGGTCATTCTTGTTGAGGGGGGTGAGCAGGTTATCAAGACTGTTGAAACAGCTGAGGCTGTACCTGAGGATGAGGACGAGGCTAACTAGTTGTGGTCTGGCCATAAAGTTGCCTGGTTGGCTATTGCGGTAAGTATAGCGAAATCTTTACTTCCCAGGTTGAACCTGCCTACCCATGGGTTCTGTAAGTATGAATGGGAAGAATATAGGGTAGGCTGTGTAGGGTGCGTTTGATTTGGGTCTCGTCTAGGATCCCAAAGAAAAATGTTACCCTTTGAAGTGCGATGTCGTCCGTTATCCAGGTAGAGGGATCCCATGTCCAAGGGCTTTGGGCCATTCGGCAAGATTCAAGAAGCGTTGAAAAAGGCGCAGCAGGTTCGTGAGGGAGCCCAGAAGCTCCAGAGTGAACTAGAAGAGATGGAAGTGGTTGGCGAAGCTGGTAATGGCTTGGTCAAAGTGACGGTGAGTGGTAACCAAGAACCGCGCAAGGTGTCATTGGATCCTGAGGTCCTTAAGGAATCTCAAGATGTGATTGAGGATCTGCTACTAACCGCAATGCGGGAAGCCTACACGCGTTCCTCCGACACCATGCGTAAGCGGATGGAGGAATTGACGGGTGATATTAGTCTCCCAGGGTTGGGGATGTAGTCCAGATCCAATTCATCGCTAGCTGGCTGGTCTAGTCGCTGATGCCGGGCTGATGAATCAACTGGGTCAGTTGGTGTTGAGCAGCGTTACGATCAGGGTGATCTTAGGACCGCCCTGTCGGCTTTGATGGAGTTGAAGAAGTATGTATACCCGTCCCCTAGCTCGACTGATCGAGGAACTCCAGCGATTACCCGGGATTGGACCCAAGACAGCTCAACGGTTAGCCCTTCATCTTCTCAATCGTCCATCTGCCGAAATTGAAGCTCTTGCTCAAGCTCTCTTGGACGCAAAGCAGACAGTTAAGCATTGTTCGACTTGTTTCAATTGGTCAGCAGAGGATCCGTGTGATATTTGCCGTTCACCTCAAAGGGATCCTACAGTTTGGTGTGTTGTAGCCGACTCAAAAGATTTGATTGCGCTTGAACGTACTCGCGAGTTCAAAGGTCGCTACCATGTATTGGGAGGGTTAATTTCACCCATGAATGGAATTACAGCCGACCACCTCCATATTCGTGAATTAGTGCAACGTGTGGCTCGAGATGCGCCGGATGAACTTATCTTTGCTATTAGTCCCAGTGTTGAGGGCGAAGTCACTATGCATGTGGTGGCTGACTACCTGCGGGAACTGAAACCAGGGATCCGGTTGACCCATTTGGCGTTCGGCCTTCCCATGGGATCCGATTTAGAGTATGCAGATGAGGTAACATTGACCCGGGCATTAGAGGCTCGACGCAGTTTGAGTCAAGCAGGAGCATAGTTTACAGCTTCTTGAAAAAGGCTTCTGTTGCTGAGGTCAGACCTTCAGTATCAAAAACTTTAGGAGCAAATATGACTTAAAGTGCATTGCCAATCACTAAACTTGAAACGAGTATAATTAGTGGTCTGCTGGTGTAGAAGGAGATCTACTCTTGCGCTCTCTTGAATCATCTGTTGAGCTGCAAGGCGAAATCTCTCCGGGTATGTTGCCATCGCGTTTCAAAGAAGCTTCCTAGTCTGTCCCTCGAACTTCTTTAGGACTCCGCTGTTACAAATAATACTCTACCTTGCTACCTAACCACTGAGGAGGGAGCAGGCTAATTCAATCAAGCTACACCTCAGAGCGATGTCGATATCTTAGTTGAACTGGATGATGCAAGTAGCTTCTTTGCATTCTGTTGCATTAAATATTATCTTAAAGATACGATCTTTGTTCCTGTTGATCTGGGGATCACCGCAGCCTTGAACAATCATCCCAGATCCCCCATCTTAAGGACACCATTCGTGCCTTTTAGATCAGCCAAGGAATGGATCCAAGACATTGGTATCAAATATAACCTCAGGCATGGATCAGATCATCCATCAACTCAGCTGCAGTCAGGCAAAACGTATCCACCCCATACCGTCCCAACTGCTCTAGAAAGACAGTCTGAGGTATCCCTAGCCACTCCGTCACTCCCGATGAGAGCTACACCCCTGTCCAATTTCCAGCGCCGCCTCCGTTAGAGTGACTGCCTCTACCTACTTACTTTGCTGATAAAATTCAACCCCTGTCGAAATCTGTTGATTTGCCCCGTACAAAAGCTCGCAGTACTTTAGAAATGCTGTTTCTGGCCTTCGGTGTTGCCCATGTCTGACGACAGTTCTGTTGACATTCCCATCGCCCAACGCCAGCCCTCCATCCATCCATCCACTACACCTCCTTCACGGCGAGTTGGTCAACGGATCCTACTGGGTAGCCTTCTTCTTGGGAGCTTGGGCCTCAGTGGGCTTGGTGTTCAGCAGTTCATTTTGACCTCGGATCCGGGTAACCCGGAGCTTACGGAATCCTCTGCAAACCCCACCAGCCCGCCGACCCTGCCGCCAACTCCCCTCGCAGTCCTAGGGCATTACCAGTACGCCGAAGCTTCCCTCTCCGCGCTAGAACGGATTGGGACCTATCGAGGGCGGGAAGTCACACTCCATCACCAAGCTGCTGCTAGTTTCCGAGCCATGACTGCCGCCGCTCAGCAAGCCGGGATCCGGTTAGTACCCATCTCCGGGTTTCGCACCGTGCAAGATCAGCAATACCTCTTCTTCGACATTGCCCAACAGCAAGGCCAGCGTCCTATCGATCGAGCCCATGTCAGTGCCCCCCCTGGCTACAGCGAACACCACACCGGCTATGCCCTCGATATTGGCGATGCCAGCGCTCCTGCCACCGATATCACAGTCCAGTTTGAACACACCCCTGCCTTCCAATGGCTTGCCCAACATGCAGCCCGCTTTGGCTTTGAACTCTCCTTCCCCGAAGGCAACCCTCAACACGTCAGCTATGAACCCTGGCACTGGCGCTATGTGGGCGATCAAACTAGCCTAGAAACCTTTTATCAGCACACCCCAGCCGATCCCAGCACATCCACGGATCCTGATACACCCCTGCCCCCCTCCTTAGTCGGTAATTAACGAGCGCATGGGTGCTGTTAGTGGATCCTGACCTGTCATCTAATTAGACGCCTAGTGACCTCAGGATCCTGTACATAAATCAGCTAATATCACATGTGTATTGACGGATCCTGAGTGTGACTAGATTACGGATGCGATTGATAAGGTCGCATGGATGAATAGGGACGTAGAGTACTGTTGAGGAGAGTGGAATCCATTAGAGTAACCCTTGAGAGTCAACCTTCGGGCCACATAACACTAGCTCTCTTTGGAGAACACATTCGTTAGACTGGCTCAGCTAAGCTCAACACCCTCACGCCCATCTCTTCAGGAGAATCTCAGATGACGAGCTCAAGATCGATCGAGGATGGCCAGCTCAGTCTGAGAGGATATAAAGCAGTCTAGTGGTCAGGTTTTAGGTTACTCTGCATTGCGTGGTCTTAAAGTCTCATGTCCTCATATACCGATAGCGGGCTTCCCCCCTACGACATTCTCATATTGTCCAACGGCCCCGGCGAGCTAACAACCTGGGTCAGACCTGTCGTGCTGGAGTGTCGGCAACAACTGCCGCAAGCTCGCATCTCCCTTATGCTCTCCCCCTGCCCCCACGCCTCTGGCCAGGAAGTTCACCTCGCCACCACGTTCATCGGGGTTGACCGAATTCAGGATGCAGACTCGTTCTGGGCCTTTTTCTTAACCGGTGAAACCGAAGAAGCCTGGGAATGGGCTCCACATGGTGTGGTGTTATTCCTGGGGGGCGACCAGTTCTTTGCCATTTGGGCTAGTCGGATTCTGAGGTATCGTACCGTTATCTATGCTGAGGAAGAACCCCGGTGGCGGGCCTGGGCCGATGTATTTGCCGTAAAATCGGAGGCGATTAAGCAGCAATATCGGGGGTGGCCCATCGGTCGTAAGTGGGATCACAAGTTACAGGTGGTTGGCGATCTGATGAAGGATGGGGATGCCAGTGCTACCTATATACACGGATTACCCATCCCTGGATGGTCAGCGGCTGCTATTGCCTCAACGATGCCCCAACCCCGACCCGAACCGGCGGCTTCTGGAGGGGTCTCTTTCATGGAGTTTTATGACTCGATGGATGTGGGCCAAGCCGTAACTGTCCCAGAGCCGGTACAGCGAGGGATCCAAGATGCCGCTCTGCTCCCCCGTGGGTGGCAACGCTTAGCGGAAAAAGATCGCACCCATTATCAAGTTGCCATTCTGCCCGGCTCCAAACCCGCCAAATTATCTCTTGGTGTTCCTCTGGGCCTAGCCATTGCAGATGAATTACGTCAGTTGATACCGAATGTGACGTTTGTGATCCCGGTTGCCCCCACCCTAACGTCCCAAAAACTCGCCACCTACAGCCAGGCCAAGTCAAATCAGGATATGGCCCTTGTCTATGGCACATCAGGGGTCCTGGAACAAACCAACTTAGGTGCTCAATTTGTTACCCCCTTCGGCACTGTAGTCCGGCTTTGGACATCATTCCCGGCGTACTCGGTCTTAGCTAACTGTGATTTGTGCATTACCACCATCGGTGCCAACACAGCAGAGCTGGCTCGTCTAGGTGTCCCCATGGTTGTCATGATTCCTTTGAACAAATTGGATGCAATGCGTGCATGGGATGGGATCCCAGGGATCCTGGCGAACTTACCGGTAGTGGGCACATGGTTTGCCAAACTGATCAATACAATGGCGACGCGCTGGATGGGGCTGCTGGCGTGGCCCAATATCTGGGCGGGTGAAGAGGTTGTGCCCGAATTACGGGGTCATTTGAACCCGCCGACCGTTGCCCAAGCAGCCTCCGAGTTACTTCAAGATGCAGACCGACGGATGCAAATCCGGGAAAAGTTGCGACAGTTGGGTGGACCTCCAGGCGCGGCTCAGGCGGTGGTAAAGTTAGTTGAAAGTCAGCTCGCCAAAGCTAAACCTCGATTCAGCCGTCGGCATAAACAGCGCAAGTAGCAAAAAGATCCTTTCGAGGCCTCAGTTCATGACTAGCTTAGATTGTTTGATTTAGGCTATCTGGTTTGATTGCCTGGTGTAGTATTTCCCTTAAACTGTTAGACGGTTTGCTTTAGATTGTTTGCCCTAGACTGTTTACCTTAAACTGAGGGTTGAGCCAGACCCTGTGATGGATTGAGTGAATTTGTGTAACCTAACTGTGTGATTTGCCTCTCGGATGTTGATTCAACAGGCTGCTATGTCCACGGATGTATCTAACTTCATTCTGAATCTAGATCAGCAGACGGCGTTAACGGCGATGCTTGACTTTCTCCAGGGAACAGGATCCTTTTTTGTCCTCAAAGGCTATGCGGGCACGGGTAAAACAACGCTGGTTCAACTGTTAATTCAACGCTGTCAGCTCCGTATTGTCTTGACGGCCTCCACCCACAAAGCGGCTCAAGCCTTGATGCGCTCAGCCTATCAATGGGGCAACCACCATCTGGAGGCGATGACGATTCACCGACTGCTTGGCCTTGTTGTGCGGCAATACCAGGGTGAGAAGTATCTATCGGCTGAAGGGACCAATCGGCTAGAGAATTACGATTTGGTCTTGGTGGATGAATGTTCAATGGTAAATGAAGAGCTATGGACCATTCTTCAAGATCAAGCTCAAGCCAGTTCCGTCAAGTTTATTTTGATTGGGGATCCTGCGCAGCTCCCGCCGGTTGGCGAGTTAGAATCAATCACCTTTTCACTCTCACCATCCGCGGAACTCACCCAAGTGATGCGTCAAGCCGGGGGAAATCCTATTGGTCCTTTGTTGGATAGTATCCGGACTCAGTTAGATCAGCCGTTGCCTTCTCCACGGGAGACTGACTTGATTCTGGATAATCAGCAAGGATTCACCTCGATCGCTAAGCGCGAACAGTTTTTACAATTTGCCTTGAAAGCCTTCTCCTCCCTACGATTTCAAGATGATTCGAACTATGCTCGGATCCTAGCGTGGCGGAACAAAGAGGTTGCTCAGCTCAACACCTATGTCCGGCGGCAACTGTTCGGATCCGAAGCCCCTCGGTTTTTAGCAGGTGAACGATTGATGGCCCGCGAGACGATTGTGGATCCGATCTCAGGGAAGATCCTACTGAATTCCTGTGGGGAAGTCCGGATCCAATCTGCCTTTGAAGATGAAGCTCATGGGTATCGAGCATGGATCTTGGAGGTGCTAACGGAAGAGGATATTCAATTAAAGGTGCCGATCCTGCATGAGGCTGCGTTCTCAGTATTTGAGGAGACGAAACAACTAGCCTTGAATCTGGCGTTTGAAGCTAATCAAGAGGCCCAATCGGGGGAGAGGGATGCCAAAATTGCTCAAATCAAAGCTTGGGAACAGGTGGAACGATACAATAACCTATTCGCGGCTCTCGACTACTGTTATGCCCTGACGGTCCACAAGGCTCAAGGATCCCAATTCAACAACGTGTTCGTCATCGATCGGGATCTACAGCGCAACCCCAACGTGAGAGAGCGGAACCAACTGCGCTACGTTGCCTACTCCCGTGCGATGGATCGCTTATTTGTGTTGAGGTAGGTTATCCTGTTTAGGTCTGTTGAAGGCTTAGGTCAATTGAGTACAAACTTAGTCATCAACATAATCTAGTCATCAACATAATCTAGTCATCAACATAATCTAGTCATCAACATAATCTAGT
>CAYUEE010000006.1:46126-63801 GCA_964443615.1 uncultured bacterium
CATCAACATATAGTCATCAACATAATCTAGTCATCAACATAATAGAGTATCTCCTCCAAAACCAAGCTAGGCCATCAGCCCAGGGACAACTGGCCTGTTGCCCAGAAGAATAAAACCTGAAAACAGCCCACGACAAAGCCAAGGATCCCGCCCAGATTAACAATAGCCTGTAACTCTTGCCGCACAATAGTTTGAATAGCATCCTCCAGCTGGGCCGGTTCCGTCGCATTCACGCGGTCTGTGATCACCTGATCTAGATTCAAAATGGGTAATACTTGGGCCATCAACGACTCCATATCCCGATCGAGATAGCGCTCCAGGATCAAGGCTAGATCTAAACTAATCTGTTCAATAGATAGTTGCATTGCCTTAGAATTTTTCAATCGACCCAACACCAATCCCGCCACTTTCTCCCACTCAATCGATTGGCTTAGCTCCTCCAGCACTTCTGGTCCCTGCGTCCTCAAGTAATCCTGAATCCCCTCACGCAAGCCCTTACGTAACTGGCGTAAGGCTGGGATCGGCAAATTTTGTAATGATAAATTTTCAATAATTTCAGTCAATCGCCGACTCGCCCCTACCTCCGATAGCAGTTGAGCCAACACAGACTCAGCCGTCTCAGGTTCCTCCAAGCAGTAGCTCCGCAATCGAACTAACGCTGTCCTAGCTCCGATGATATTCGCCACTACCCAGTAGGATCCGGTGGCCCGCTCCCGAAACTCTCGATCAATGGCATCAATATTGCGATCCGTGAGGAAATCAATCAACGACTCTCGCAGGTTCGGCGGCGGTAACACTTGCTCCAGGATCCAGGTGGACAACTGGGTGGATTGCTCTCGGGTTAACTTGATATCTAGCAATACCTGATCAAACAGCTGATTGATCTGAGTGTCGAGAAAATGCTCCTGTCTGGCCAAGGCTCGAATCAGACGCGGCAAGGACTCCCCAAACAAATCCGCTAGGATCCGTCCTGTGACCTCAGCAGCCTGCTGTTGATGCTCTTCGGAGTCTAACCGACTTAGAGCCGCCTGCAACAACCACTGAATAGCACTGCGAACCCGCTCTGTTTCCAACAATCGTCGAGCCAAATTCCGTAACTCTTCTGGCGTTAGCAAGGATCCCATAATAGTGTTCGAAACTTGCCGAGCCAACCGAGGCTGATTCTGCGGAATTAATCCTGGCGTAAACGGCACGCGTTGCCCCAACACGGTATAGGTGCGGTAGGGCCGAAAGAGCATCTTAATCGCAATATCATTGGTGAAATAGCCAACGAAGATCCCAGCTACCGGGGGAATTAAATACGTCCAGAGTGCCATGTGCTAGTGCTCGTAATAATCCTAGAGTGGGGGAATCAATTTCTTTCGCCGCAGTTCGTCAATCATGATGCCCACCACCAAATTCAACCCCAAAACCACCTCTACTTGAGACAGTTGGGCTGCTCTGGATAACCGATCCACCGCTTGTCGAATATCCTCTAGTGCATCTGTTTGCTCTTGCAATAACGTCAGCAACTCCGTCTTCACCGCAATTCGGGTGCCATCATCAAGCAGAACAACACAACGCTCACGCTCTGCCGCTTCCACTATCCCATTCATTCGGCCACCCCGAGGATGGGGAGCATTGACACGGTTCCCTGGCTTGAAACTCATAGGAGTCTTCTTTAGACAGAATTAGGCCACTTGACTCAGTCTGAAAAGTAGCACAGGATCCTGGTTCATTGCTAACATCGCCAGCTGTTTACCGGCAGGGTCTGTGACTAGGTCACTCCAACTGCAAAGAGATCCCCAGTTCAACGTCTGCACGTTCACCCCAGGGATCCTAAGTCACCATTGTTTACTGGTCAGGGAGAGAGTCCCAACGCTACTGAACTGATTACATTGCAACAGGCACTTTTGCCTCGCTAGAGAGCTCCGCGTGAATCTTTTCATACAGTGCCCGCAACTTAAAGCCAATAATCACCTGCAAGAGACCGGATCCATTGCGAGCACCCGGGTAATCAGGATTCTTACGCAGTAGCTCAGTCAGCTCGCCGTAGTGACGCGAGTCCAGACTACTGAGGTGATTTTCCAGATACAACACCTCTTCTAAGTTGTCGAACTGACCGTCAATCTCTAGGGCAGACACAGGCTGGTCATAGTAGGTGGACGGACCGTAGTGCAGTTTAATACCAGGGTAGGAACAGGTGAGTTTCTTCCCACAGGGGATCCAATCAATGGTGGATCCTTCATCGAAGAGGTAAGCATGCTCAAAGTAGGGTACATCTTCCCGTTGAACGATGCGAACTCGCAAAATCTTGTGTTCCTTGTCTAGCTCAGGCAACAACTGAGTCGGCAAAATCTCCAGCACAATGTCTGCGTACTTCTTTTGCACATCAATGAAAGCTTCGAAATCAGGGCGACGAGCCTCAATCGACCGGAGGACATCCTCATAGGTGTGGCCCCGCTCAGCCATATCCCGTTGTACCTTCCAGGCGACCTTGATCTCGGTATCCAAATCTAGATACACCTTAAAATCCAACAGCTCACGAACCCGCTCGTCATAAAGAGGATGAAGACCTTCCAGTACGATTACGCGATTCGGATCAATGCGCTCAGGTGGATCAATCAAGCCAGTCTCGTGATTGTAGATAGGCTTCATAATGCTTTCACCCGACTTGAGGGCCTTCGCCTGTTCATACATCAGATCAAAGTTATTGGCCCGAGGATCCAATGCGGTGATACCCTTCTCCTTGCGCTGGTAGCGATCCAAAGAGTGGTAGTCATCCAGACAGATGGTAGTGATCAGGTCTTTGCCGAACAGATCCTCTAAACGACGCAAAAACGTCGACTTGCCACAGCCTGAATCTCCTGCGACACCTATCATCACGACGCGATCTGGACTACTTACCATGGGATCTCCTCTAGTAACGGCTGGAACACACTGGGTTGAACTACTTGCTGAGCTGGCCTCAATGCTGAGTTGGCTTCGATGCTGAGTTGGCTTCGATGCTGAGTTGGCTTCGATGCTGAGTTGGCTTAGATGCTGAGCCTGGTTTAACAGTGAGCTGGCTTTAACGTTGAGCTGGCTTTGACGCTGAGTTGGCTTCAATATAGAGCTGACCTCAATACAGAGCTGACCTCAATACAGAGCCCGGTATCCCTACTAGATATCTCAACATAATCTTAAGCTCAAGATACCCTTAAACTCAGAATCCGTAGGAATCGCCTGGGTCATCATCGACAGCTAGGGTAGGCTCTTGACAATGGACTCGCAAACTAGGGGCAGATTCATGGATTAGCTGAGACAACAGCTCGTAACATGGCTGCAATGAAGGCCGCCGGGATACCTCTCGCATTCAGGTCGTTCCGATTCTGCTAGCTCCCACTTAGCCAGGTCTGCAGGCACAAGGCTTGTATCAACTAACTCTGAATCAGCCAACTCTAAATCCGCTAAGGCTTAACTCAGCCGACCGGGTCTTGGACTCTGTACCTCATACTTTAGGACAAATTTAACAAAATCTCTAGGTCTACAGTGTGAATATGCGGAAGTCGCAGTAAAAACAGTTTATCAGTCTGTCCTGTTCCTAAATCCACTCAATGAGAGTCTGTTGCCATGCTCAAATAGATGCATGAATGGAATGGGTGCGTGACACTTTGCCTGATGAGCCTTTGAAGAGGGCTGCTAAGGTATCAGGAAGTGTTACAAGCTGAAGATTAGTTTTGCAGGAGACTATTGCAACTATGGTGGCTACAGCCGATAAGCAAGAGCTTGTTGTTAACCTTTATCGTCCCAACGACCCCATGATTGGGAAGGCTCTGGAGAACTACTCCATCGTGGGTCCAGATGCACCTGGCGACACTCACCACATCGTACTGGAGTTGACGGATCCTAACTACAAGTACCTGGAAGGCCAGAGTATCGGGATTATTCCTGACGGAACAGATGACAAGGGCAAGCCCCACAAACCACGTCTGTACTCGATTGCTTCCACTCGTCGCGGCGATGATGGTGAAGGTCGGACGGTATCGTTGAGTGTTAAACGCTTGGTGTATAACCACCCCGAAACAGGTGAAGAAGTCCGAGGTACCTGCTCTAATTTCCTGTGCGATTTGGAACCAGGTGCGGATGTCAAAATTACTGGGCCGGCGGGCAAAACCTTCCTTTTGCCTGATGATAAGGAAGCAACCCTAGTTCTGATTGCTACGGGTACTGGCATTGCGCCATTCCGTTCCTTCATCAAGCACCTGTTTGAAGAAGATGACAGTTTCAAGGGCAATATCTGGCTTTTCTTTGGTGTCCCGACCACATCCACTCTGCTCTATCAATCTGATATCGAGCGCTACAAAGAGTGTTATGGGGATCGCTTCCGGGTTGACTATGCAATTAGCCGTGAGCAGAAAACCGCTGATGGCCAAAAGATGTATGTCCAAAACCGTATGGCTGAGTATGGCCCTGAGTTCTGGGATCTTATTCACAAAGAGCACACCTACACCTACATGTGTGGCCTTAAAGGAATGGAGGATGGGATCGCGTCTTTCATGAATCCACTGGCCGAGAAGCATGGTCAAGAGTGGAAGGCACTCCAGAAGACGTTGAAGAAAGCTGGTAAGTGGAACGAAGAGACTTATTAGTGCTGGGTTAAACTAAGTACTGACTTAAATGGTGACAGCTCGAATCAAATAAGTTTTTTCGTGCTCACTCTCGTCCATTGTCCGTTGGCACATTCAGTTCTGCAGGCGACTCATCAGCTATTTTAT
Source organism: uncultured bacterium (assembly GCA_964443615.1). Taxonomy (GTDB): domain Bacteria; phylum Cyanobacteriota; class Cyanobacteriia; order Thermostichales; family Thermostichaceae; genus CAYSWV01. Next base: position 50,863 of record CAYUEE010000006.1, read on the forward strand.
CCGCTGGGGTCGCCTTTCTGTTTAGATGATTGATCTGGCTAAGTCATCTGGCTAAGTCATCTGGCTAATCAATGGGGGGATCCTGTGCTTAGCACCGTCAGAATCTGGTTTAAGGTGGGAATGGCGTTGGATAAGCATACTTGTGACTTCTCCCCTACCTCCTTCTTGGGATTCAAATCGCCCGACTGAACCGGTCGCGACGGATCCAGAGTTTCCGCTTCTGCCTCCTAAGCCGGATCCCCTCTACTTGGTGGAATCGGCTTTTCTTGCAAGCTCAGGAGCCTTAGTTTGGCTGCTCAGCTACACGCCCATATCACCCTTTGCCCGCCTGTTCTACTCGGTCCCGGTGGCCTTAGCCGTTTTGCGGTGGAATCAGCGGACGGGACTATTGACGTTGACAGTGACGGGTCTGCTGCTCACCATCTTGTTGGGGCCGACCCGTAGTGTGCTCTACATCATGCCCTATGGCCTGCTGGGACTTTGGTGCGGGATATGTTGGCAGCGGGGCCGATCGTGGTACATTTCGCTGTTGTCTGGCGCTGCTTTGAATACGTTTGGTTTGGTATTCCACTTTTTGCTGTCTTCGCTGCTGGTGGGCGAGAATCTCTGGACATATCTGACGATTCAGCTTACAAACTTCACCAACTGGATCCTGGATGTGGGGTTGAGTTGGCTGGGTATTTACGTAGTCGCTAATCCATGGGCATTGCAAGTAACTGTCGTTGGCTTTATCGCCCTCAATTCGCTAATCTACGTGTTTACCGTCCATCTTGTCTCGGCTCTAGTGATGGAGCGGCTGCGGTGTCCGTTACCTCCTCCCCCTCGTTGGGTCCAGTTCTTGTTAGAGTAGGTACCCGATGGCTTAAGCCACTGAAGTTCTCTCATCAAGCGGGTGGCCTAGAATGGGGATAGCTTCATGTGTTAATAGTGAACTCATTAACCGTTACTCCTGTTACGTCTAGGGCCAGACTATTAGCTTAGGATTGCTCAATGTTTCCCATACCTCCTTGCAAAGATCAGTATCGTTACCGAGCTTTGGGCTTGCTTAAGGGAGTGCTGCAGAAGCAACCCAAGAGTTATGCTCAAGGCCTCCTGACAACAGCGGATGGCGATGAGTATCCGGCCACGCCTGGACGAGCACAGTTATTCAAAGCGTTTACAGCCTGTATGGAAACCGGACGTCCTTACTGGTTTTATGTTAATCCTCAACCCCGGCCAAATAAGGTTTTGGGCCTGAGTGTCATCCGGATCCTATCCCCCTCTGAAACTGAGCTCGAAGCAGCCAACATTGTGGAGATGGATCCGTTTCAAGATATGTTTCCGATTGCGCCCGATGAGGCAGAAGAAGGGTTTCACCTTCGAGGCGATATCGTGCTGAACTCGGGCACTGTCACTGTTTCAGTTAGGCGTCAATCTCAAGGAGCAAAGCAGTTTCCGCCCCTGCGTGTTGATCTGCAAGGATTTCTCCCTGGGGCCCAAGATGGTGAGTTTTGGGATCTTCAGGCTGAGAGAGAAGGTCATGAGCTCTTGATTATGGATGGCTCCTGCCTGCTATCTGCGCCTGAAAATCAGAGTTCTGCAGAGTAGAGAGCATCGAGGTGGAAGAGTAGAGACATTGCTCTTGGATCATGCGTCAACCCACTTGGCAAGTCAGGCCCAAAGTCAGTCAGCAAAACGCTACCTACACAATCAGCTTCCTATCGGCGAAGCAAGACGAATCTAAGTTCTGCTATCTATGTCTGTTGCACAAGGAGACTATGTAGTGTTGTCAGCCCGCGTCGCTCATATTACCCCATCGGCTACTTTAGCGATTGCTAATCGAGCGGCATCCATGCGGGCAGATGGCTTAGACGTGTGTAGCTTCAGTGCTGGTGAGCCTGATTTTACAACGCCTGCACATATTCGAGAGGCTGCGATTCAGGCCTTGGAACGAGGTGAAACTAAGTATGGCCCCGTTGCCGGTTTGCCTCAATTACGAGAAGCGATTGCGCACAAACTCCAGACCGAGAATCATCTATCCCTGTCACCGAATCAGGTCATGGTCAGCAACGGCGGTAAGCAAACGTTGTTCAACTTAGCAATGGCTCTCCTCGATCCTGGGGATGAGGTGATTATTCCAACGCCATATTGGGTGAGCTATCCTGAAATTGTCTCATTGGTAGGGGCAGTTCCCGTTAAAATTCCTACCGATCAGGTGCATGATTACAAGCTACAGCCGGAGCAATTAGCGGAGTTTATTACTCCCAAAACAAAGTTAGTGATACTTAATAGCCCCTCGAACCCCACTGGGACCGTCTATACGCAAGCTGAGCTCGAAGCTTTGGGAGAGATCTTACTTCAGCATAGGCACATATATGTTGTGTCTGATGAGATCTATGAAAAGCTGGTTTATGACGATGTCAAGCATATCAGCATTGCAGCATTGGATCCTGCTCTGATGGCTCAGACTATCATCAGTAATGGGTTTTCGAAGGCTTTTGCCATGACAGGATGGCGGCTCGGCTACCTTGCTGGTCCAGAGCCCGTCATTCAAGCGGCAACTCGACTTCAAAGTCATAGTACCTCTAATGTTTGTACGTTTGCTCAGTATGGGGCACTGGCTGCACTGGCCGATCCTAAAACGACAGAAACGATTGACTTTATGTGTGACACGATGTCGAAGCGTCGAGACTTAATGTTTGCTGCCTTGACATCTATTTCAGGGTTCTCCTGCAAGAAACCTCAGGGAGCCTTCTATATTTTTGCGGATATCAGTTTCAGTGGCCTTAACTCCGTTGAATTCTGCCAGAAACTTCTAGAAGAATTCTATGTTGCTCTAGTTCCAGGGGCTGCATTTGGTCATGATGACAGCATTAGGCTTTCCTATGCCATTGATATGGAATCGATTGAAAAGGGAATGGATCGACTGACACACTTTGTTCAATCTATCTGTCGTTAGTGCCTATCTGGGATTAGGCTCGGAGGATCCTGAGCTACTTACTCTTAGACATCTTCTGTTTCGACTCCGTCAGACTAATTAAGGCGATTAGAGGAATCAGAATGAAGAGATGCCAAGCGAAGATAACTCCCCACACCCAGGTCGCATGGATTTCAAGCCATGCAAATCCAATCGTTACTTCATCACCTGTTTCACCCAGCTGGGGAAAAATTAGAGTCAATGGGATGAACAAAAGTAGTGCGAGGACATTAAAAGGGATGAGATGACTGAGAGTGAGGCCTAAGCTCCACAGCACAGACCAAAACAGTATTTTCCAGACCATCATTTTGTGTGTCATTGCCCTCAATTGCCTCGCTGACCTAGTTCTTGCGGATTCACTAACATGGGTTCAGACCAGGGCACGGATCCGACTTGAGGTCGATATCCCAACCACCGGATGGCCGAAGTCGCAAACTGGTCTGGATCGCCGCTTACGTAAAACTGGGTATGATTGGCTGTGGAAGCGCACCCATTACGGATACCCCAAAGATCTAACTCCTGGGCAATGGCCCTCACCAAAGCTTGAGCAGGATCGATCACTTGGATCGACGCCGGTAGAACTTGGCGAACAACCGGATCGATCAAAGGATAGTGAGTGCAGCCGTATATCAAGGTGTCGATAGACCGGTCCAGCAAAGGTTGTAACCGCCGGGTCACCGCTTGCTGCAATTCAACACTTTCAAGTTGATTCGCTTCAATTAAAGGGACAAATTCTGGGCAGCCTTCTTCCCAGCATACTGCCTCACGACATTGGAGCAGGCTACATTCTGTAATCGCTTGTTGATAGGCATGGCTAGCTGCTGTTGCTGGAGTGGCAATTACACCGATACGGGATCCAGCTGCAATAGCCGCACGAGCCCCTGGGAGAATCAGTCCTAACACAGGTACGGGAGAGGCAGCCCGGACATGTTCAAGCGCTAGAGCTGAACTCGTATTACAGGCCATCACAATCATCTTGACGGGCTGCACTAACATCCAGGCCATGATTTGGCGGACGTAATAGAGAATCTGTGTCGGCGCCTTGGTGCCATAAGGTACACGCGAAGTATCGCCCAAGTATAGGATCGATTCGTGTGGGAGCTGCCGGCGTAACTCCTGCCACACGGTTAAGCCCCCCAGCCCACTGTCAAAGACACCGATAGGTAAGGTTGACCGGCGGTCGATCCCGCCTAAAACCCCTAAGTTCATAGCTGTACTCCGCACCACACTCCACACACCAGCTTGATTCAGGATCCACGCGTCTAGATTATGGAGATCCTTGCAAATAGGCCTTGATCCCATTGGCTACTGCACGAGCAACCTGGGTTTGATACTCATCTGTGGCGAGTTTGCTGGCTTCAGCAGGGTTACTCAAGTAGCCCAGTTCCAGTAGTACTGAGGGCATAGTCGTTGGCGTCTCACGCACCATAAAGAAATTAGCTCGCCGTACCCCTCGATCAAAGGCTCCCGTTCCCCCAACGATGAAACGGTGCATTGTCGTGGCTAATCGCGCACTATCCGGTCGTAGGTAGTAGGTTTCGATCCCATTGATTCCGGATCGATCGAAGGCATTGGTGTGAATGCTAACCATAATAGTAGCTCCTGTTCGCACAGCTGTATCCACGCGGGGCTGCAGGAGGATTTCCCGATCATCCGTCCGCGTAAACACATAGCTGATCCCTTCAGCTTGCAGAAATTGAGCGACTTTGTTCGAGATATTGAGGTTAACAACTTTCTCCTGTACGCCATTAACCCCAACGGCCCCCGGATCCCGACCACCGTGTCCTGGATCCAAGGCTACAATCGCTTGACCTGGGACTGGAGCCGTGTAAGTTGGTTGAGCGACTCCACCGGGGACCGTTACAGGTGCGGCGGGCACACTGCCATCTAGAGCTTGGACAAGCAGAGTGATTTGACGAGATCCCTGACCAGGAGCAGGTTGAGTGACATTGAAATCTTTGGAGGGCTGCACCAAAATGCTGACAGTCCGTTCGGTTTCTTGGCGAAAACGGATCCGTTCTACTGGGCCATCAATGGGTAACCCAGGATCAGGCAAGCTGGCGGGTAATCGCGCGGGTGTTACGGAAATCCGATAGCCCCCACTTTGGGGATCCCACCCACTCTCGTAAAACAGGAACCCATCTCCTCGAATGGTGAGTTCATTCCCGACCAGGTTGACACCTGAGATGGTGGCGAGAGGGCCGTCATAATTGGGAGGAGGATCCGGACGGAGACTTGCATTGCGGCCCCCACCAGGTCGTAGGAGTACTCCACCCTGTTGCGGATCATACTGACTTTCCCAATCACTAGCCGTTGGATCCACGTCGAGAACGACTCGTGCAATCGTGGGTTCGAATTGGCCTACTCGTAACCGATTGACGCCCTGTCGCTGGACTGTTAGAGCACGCTGTGTCAGCCCCTTACTGAGGGTAGCCCCTAAGAAATCCACCACAATGCGATCGGGATTGGTAATACGTCGAGTTGTTACGGAGACAGGTCCAGTTGTTCTGACAAAAAAGCCTGCATCAACTGGCGTCACCTGGATTAACTGTACAGAGGATCCCGCTGAGGCTAGCTGAGGAGCATTACCCGGTATGGGGCTCTGAGCCCGAGGAGGGGTAATTGCAGGTGGAGTAGTGGCCGGGACAATAGGAGCTGATCCCGTCGGGGGTGCTAGAGGCTCGAGGGGCACTGATGGAACCTGCGGGGGAGCCGGTAAGGATCCGGGTCCGCTAGGAATTTGAACGGGAGATGGTGCCGGAATAGCAGGTGGAGGGGCAGGAGTGAGAGTTGGGGAGGGTATAGAGCCTGTGGGTGTAGTTGTGGGGGAGGTGATAAGAGGGCGAGAGGGTGGGATATAAGCTAGGGCGTCAGCGTTTAGGAACTGGACAGCCCAACGCTCGGGTCCTGCAGTCTGGAGTTGGACTAGGTCAGACGTCAGGCTAACATCTCGCTCCAGTGTCAGGACAAACCGGGTGGTCATGGTATCCATTTGGCTGATGCGGAGAGATTGCACCTTACCAATTTGAGGAATATGTTTGGATCCTTCGGTGAAGGTAGTGTTGGCGAAATCGAGGACAACACGAGGAGGATCCTGCAAGGTAAATAAGCTGGGACGCACACTACCGGTGGTGGTGATCTCTAACCGCACCTGTTCGGAGTCATAGCGCCAGCTTTCAACTTGAGATAGGCCGGTCTGAGCGATAGCGGGGGCTAGCAATCCCAGACCACTTACGCAGCCTACAGTCAGGATAAAACTAGATCCAGCTGAGCACAGCCATGACTGGATGACAGATCGACGCATGGGGTCACAGTCCCTCTACATTCACCACATCTGCATTATTCAAGCATAGATGTCCTCAACTGTACCAAGGCTGGACCGCAAAGGATCCAAGGGCTCTGCTAAGTGCAGTGAGTCACCTGGGTAGGGTGATAGCCATCACTAGGCTTCTAGGCTACGGATCCTATTCTAGAAAGGGAAAAGGATAGGGGAGAGTGGTTCACGAGGTGGCCATCCTAGATTGGGTTAGTACTATCCGATATCAAGTCTGTCTCAAGGTCTGACTCAAATTCCGGCAGATACTCAAGCCGATTAACTAACAGGCCATATCAAAATTCTCCAAGGTAGACAGGACCTTCTCACCCTCTGCTAGTAGAGCAGGCGTCCAGAGGGAGGCTTTCGGTCTCTCACCAGCCCGCACAACATTTTCCAGATCTTGAGCCATTTGGGCGAGTCGGATAATACCCGCTGCTAAACACATAGACCGTAAGCTGTGGGCGGCCTGTAAGAGTTGCTCAGGATCCTCCGTTTCAAGTGCAGACTGTACAGCCCTCATACGTGTGGGTAGATAGTCTAAACAGGTTTGAATAATTTCCTGCATAAATCCGTCTGTCTCACTGTCAATCAAATCCTGGAAGTCTTCTAGATCTCGAAGGTTGACACTGGGAAGTTCAGTCCATGGATGGAAGCCAGGATCCGTTGAGTTGAAGGATAGGGATCGAGTCTCAACCTGGAGAAGCGCGTTGCTTAAGGGTGTTGTCCAAATAGGCTTACTGATGTAAGCATTCATCCCTGCTGCCATACAGGCTTGGTCATCTCCTTCAAGCGCCCGTGCTGTCATGGCGATAATCCAAGGTTGTTGAGGTAATGGGAGCGTCCGGATCCGGCTGGCGGCGGTGAGTCCATCCATCCCGTCCATTTGCACGTCCATAAACACCACGTCGTAGGCACGATGCTGGAGTCGCTCAATAGCTGCCAATCCGCTGTTAACTACGTCGGGGTTATAGCCCAGTCGCTGCAACATTTTGACAGCTACGATCTGGTTAACTCGGTTATCGTCTACCACCAGTATCTGCAGTGGCAGTGATGCGGCCATATTCAGCTCTGCAGTGTTAGAGGACTCATCGGAAGGATCTGCTGGGAGTGACTTGGGTTGAAGACTTTGAACTAGGATGTTAAGCAAGCTGGATTGCTTCACAGGCTTGGAGAGAGCCGCGGTGACAGCAGTAGAGGAAGGTAGCGGTTGGCCTAGCGAGCTTAGGACTAAGGTGGGAAGGTGGGGGAGGGCTGTGCGTAACTGAGTAGCTAAAGTCACTCCGTCTTGATCCGGCAGGCAAAAATCGAGGATGGCAATGTCAATTTTCTGACCCGACTGCACCCATTCCCAGGCCTCTGTAGCAGTAGAGAACGCGATCACCTCAAGGCCCCAAGCTTCCGTTTGAAGGGTCAGGATCTGTCGATTGGTGTCGTTGTCATCCACAATCAGGATCCGCTGGCCCTCCAGGTGTGTTGTGATTGGCTCATCGGTCCACTCAGCTGCTACTTCGGTTGGCAACGTGAAGTAAAATGTGGACCCTGTTGAACTAGAGGACGATGGGGGAGCCCAATCTGAAGGAGGATCTCCGGCAATAGCCCCGTAACTGGTGACCCACATCTGACCGCCAAAGAGATGACAGAGTTGTTGACTGATGACCAGCCCTAATCCAGTGCCCCCATACTGCCGAGCTGTAGAGGCATTGACTTGTGAAAAGGGTTTGAATAGGCGATCAAGTTGATCTGGTTTAATACCGATACCCGTATCTTGAACGCTAAACTCAAGGCAGTAGGAACCCTGCTCCTCAGAGATTGCGTTCAGATGGACAGATTGAACTCGCAGAGCCACTTCACCTTTATCTGTGAACTTAATGGCATTACTGAGGAGGTTTAATAGGATCTGGTGGAGCCGGGTTTCATCTCCCATCACTAGGGTGGGGGCAGATGGATCCATGAAATAAGTCAGTTCTAATGCTTTGAAGGCTGCTTGGGAGGCGACTAATTCCAGTGTTTCCTCCAGACATTGACGGAGATTAAAGGGCTGATGTTCTAATTCCAGCTTATGGGAGTCCAGTTTCGAGTAATCCAGAATCGTATTGATGATGCTCAAGAGTGTATTGCTACTGGTCCGAATGGTATCGACATAACTCCGTTGCTGTTCAGTTAAGGGAGTCTCTAGCAGGATCCCCGTTATCCCAATGACAGCATTCATGGGTGTGCGAATTTCATGACTCATCGTTGCCAGAAAAGCCTGCTGAGCTTGATTGGTCGATTCAGCGTGTTGCAGAGCAACTTGCATCTGCTCTAACTGGGTCTGCAGAGTCTGAACCTCGGAAATACTAGAGTTCTGAGTCAATTTGGTTTTATCAAGATTGACTGCCACCAAGATCCCTGTCAGTGCCATGAGAAGTGGAGCGCTGGCTAACAGAATCCCACTAGATGCAGGGCCTTGAGTCCCCAGAGCGACAAGACCCAGCACCAAGACCCAACTCAGAATGAACAGGATCCGTGTGACGGTCTGGCGCAGGGGCCAATCTTGGATAGAGAAGCCTAATCTAGCAAGCAAGCCTAGACAGAGGGTGACCAGTCCATTGCTGAGAATTAATAGGATCCGGGTGGGGCTACTGACGCCAAGATCCAGGTCTAAATCGGATGGGATGAGTCGCGCAATCAGTGATATCAACATTTGAAGTTCCTTCAGTTCCGCCTGTTTATCTTTGCAGAACCTCCAGAAACAGATGGTGAGCCAGTTCTCAGCCTTTTTGTGCTGGGTGTCATGTTGAAACTGCCCCCCGATCACAGTGTGAGGGGCATCTCTATCTCGACGTGTTTTCAATCACGCAGGTACGAGTGGCCGTGATGTCGAGCCGTTGCAGCATCGGATCCTGACCACAGAAGCAATACAGTACAGTGAGTATCCGCCCAGACCTTCATCAATATTGCAGTGACCAGGATTATATCTAGATCCTGTTTACAGGTCCTGAGAGTGTAGGTCCTAAATTTGTAGGTCCTAAATTTGTAGGTCCTAAATTTGTAGGCCCTAAATTTGTAGGCCCTAAATTTGTAGGCCCTAAATTTGTAGGTAGGTCCCGAGAGTGTAGATGTTGAGACTGTAAGCCCTAGTACTACAACTCTTGGAGTCACATCCCTAGAGTACAGTGCTGGTCACGAACTGCTTATGATCAGGGTCACAGGATGAGCTAGTTGCCCGATAGATTTGTCAAATGACCGAGTAGAGTCTGCAACCGTTCTAAAACAGGATCCGGTAGAGGCGGTTTCAGTAGGGAGGCAACATTGGCGTCGAGGTGGGCATAGTCTCCTGTCCCAAAGAGCACGACATCAGTTCCAGGGTCATGACGACAGAAGCGATAGGCGGCATCCGGTAGATTCGCTGCATCACCCTCTCGCCACAGAACGGTTAAACCAGGATCCTCATGAATCATCTCAGTTAAAGCTTCAGATACGGCGGCTGGATCCGTCTGCTGTAACTGGGTTAAGACTTTAGCTAGAGCCCGAGGGTGGCAGAGTGCCCGTCGCACCGCAAACATGGACAGTACTCCAATTGCTTTAGCTTGAGTGGTTGGGAAGATCTGAGTGCGTGCTGACTGATTTAAAACATTGAACCCTACCATCACCGTGTCCCAACAGTCATCGGCGATAGCTCTTTTCAACATGGTATGACGGGTGTCGTGAGAAAACAGTTCAGTGATCCCTAGAAATCGGATCTTTCCGGCATCCCGAGCCGCCAATAGTTCCGGTACCACGTCCTCGACAACATAGGCATAATGTTTCAAGGGCACTCCATGGATATTAAAAATGTCGATATAGTCTGTGTTCAAGTTTTGCAGACTACGGTCGATGACCTGTTGAACCCCTGTTTCGGTTAGCCAGGATCCTTGATCAAATAGGAGTGCTTTGGTGGAGAGATGGATCGTGTCTCTCGGGATCCTTTGAATCGCGCGAGCAATCACTGGTTCTGTTCGGTAAGACTGAGCTGTGTCAATGATATTAATGCCATAGCCTACCGCTCGTTGAATGATGTCACAAGCGTGCCGCTCACTTCTGATTTTGTGGGGAGCCCACCGCCGCCATTTCTGTAGCCCTAGCCGACTATATCCGCCACTACCTAATCCCATAACACTAACGCGCAAGCCCGTTCGGCCCAGGGTCGTGTACTCCATTTTGACATCAGCCATCGGTGCCGGAACTCGATAGCGCTCCCAGTGTTCAAGGGGTTGATTGACCTGGGTGAGTACAGTACGAAGTAGCGATTTCAACTTCATAGGGATCCTAAGCTAGCTCTCTACTCCAACGGGGACTCTGGCTTGATAGAGCAATAACTGTGCCTTCACCTGAGCGAGAACCCTATTCAGATGCTGCCGCTCAACTTTAAATTGTCTCACAGCTTTGAGAGGGTGACGTTCTAGATACCAAGCTAGGTTATCTGTCATCTCAAAGATCGCGCGGTCAATCTGAGCAGCAACAGTCCGTTCTGGCAGCATGAGAACGGTGGAACAGGCACCTGGCTTCAAAAGCTGAGTGTGGTAATGACCGGATCCGTCGCCATAACAGTCGAACTTCAAGACTTCTTCGCTAGCAATGTAAAGTGACACCGCTGGCCCTTGCCCATGACCCAGGACTTTCCAGAACACTTCAAAGTAGGCATCATCGGCCAGATGAAAATGAACAATATCTCTGCGAGCAGCCTTAGGCGCTTTAGCCCGTCGCCATCGACCGAAGTAAAAGTGATAGGGATAGGGGATCACCTTCCGCACCAACTTTTCGATAATCTGCATCATGCCTGCTCATCCAATGAGTGCCGCCTACAGATTCTATCCTTCTTGGCATGACGCACTCAACCTAATGATGGAGCATCAGATGTAGCAATCAGACTGCAATGGTGAGATGACACAAGCTTCCTCACAGTAGTGCAATGGATCCGACTAGCCTCTTATTGATCGCTCCGAGCAACACAAAGGATCCCTGGTGCTACACATTGATCGCTCCGAGCAGCAGAGAGGATCCCGTGTGGTGCAGATTGATTCTCGGCAGGTGCTGATAGATCCCTGGTAGCAATAGCCACACAGGTGCTCAGAGAAAAGCTCTTGGACTCTCTCAGGTTTCAAGTTGGATTGCTGTAGGTGCCCCGTTAATCGCGTGATTAGTCTAAGTTTTGTATGGGATCCTGAGAATGACTACCTTCCTCTAATTGAGGTGTGATATAAAGAGCGCAGTTTTGAGAGTTCCTGACGATGAGTTCACCCAAAGTCACTGTTGTTGTTGTGCCAAGAGAGCGGTTTAGCTGTGCTCAGATCTCGCTCAATAGCATTTATCAAAATACACAGATTCCCTTTGAACTGATCTACATTGACGGAAACTCTCCAGCGCCAGTTAAGCAATATCTACAGCAGCAGTCAGAGGTACGAGGCTTTGAACTGATTCGAACAGAGCAGTACCTTGTGCCTCATTATGCTCGTAACATCGGTTGGGAACGGGCCAAAACACCGTATGTTGTGTTTGTGGATAATGATGTGATTGTTACGCCCGGTTGGTTAGAGTCACTGGTGAAGTGTACTGAGGAAACAGGGGCTTGGGCTGTGGCTCCGTTATATCTAGAAGGGCGGCTAGAGGATAAACGGGTGCACATGGCGGGTGCCGTTCAGTACATTCAGGAAGAAGAGGGACGGCGTACCTTTCATAATCACCACATTTGCCGAGGGTATCAGCTGGAGAAGGCCCAAGCCCAACTGAAAATGGACAAGATTGACTCGGGTGAGTTTCATGTCATGTTTGTCCAAACTCAAGTGAAGGATCGGATTGGTTTGTTTGACGAAGAATTGAAGAGTTTGATGGACCATGAAGACTTTTCTCTTCAGATTTACCGAGCTGGCGGTAGCATCTATTTGCAGCCTGAATCAGTGGTAACTTACGCTGTTGATCGCCCATTTACTTGGTCTGATTTACCCTTTACCTTAATTCGCTGGAGTCCTGACTGGAATCGAAGTAGTGTGGAGCATTTTCGAGCAAAGTGGAACATAGATAAGGATGATAAGCATCTAGATCGCATGATTCGAGTGGGAGATAGTTTGCGGTTGCGCCCCATCAAATCTCTATTTCCTTGGTACAAGAAGTTACTCGGTGCGAATCTCCGCTTCAAAGTAGGGACAATGCTTGGCAAGCTGGTCGGCCTCTTTGCGCCTGTACAGAAGCACTCCTAGAAGCACTCATGTGCTAGAGTCTAGGACTTGAATCCGTTATATCGCCCAGCATGTCACTCAGTTACCACTACGATCCACCGTTGATACCAGGGATCCTGGTTGATCGCTACAAGCGCTTTTTCGCCACTATTGAACTCGACTCGGGGGACACCGTTACCGCCCATTGTCCCAATACAGGGCCGATGACAGGTGTGTGTAAGCTAGGCTCTCCAGTCCAGGTCTCCCATCACAATAATCCTAAACGAAAGTTAGCGTATACCTGGGAGATGATTCAAATTGAAGGAGTTTGGATTGGTGTCAACACGAGTCTGCCTAACCGATTAGTTGAATTTGGTCTGATTCATCATTGGTTTCCAGAATTAGATGGATCTATTGCCCTCAAGCGTGAGGTGCCCTACGGATCCCAAAATAGTAAGATCGATTTTCTCTTAACTTTTCCCACATCAACTGCC
>CAYUEE010000007.1:0-63493 GCA_964443615.1 uncultured bacterium
TAGTGACCCAGGACTTCACCCTCATTATCTCACGTTTCTATCCTGACTGCTATATATTGAACCACGAAGTCTCTATCAATCGCCTTTTGAAGTGGAATATTGATCTTGACTTGTTGTGCAGTATAGGCCTATAAGTGTTATTTTCAGAAAACTCTTGGGAGGTGTTGAGGACGCTCTCTGGATGTGGCACTGATACTCAACATCAAAGGATCCTTTTCAACCACGTAGATTCAGATCCTCATTTCAGTGCTCGTTAGATTCATTTTGCTTGTAATGCGTCAGCACATTTTTTGTGATAGAACTATTCAATCTTCCAACTATTTCACCAGAATAATCACCCAAAGATAAGTGGCATGGCTCTCTTTACATCAAAATATTTCTCCATTGTTAACAAATATAATTCTTTGCTATGCGTTAGCAACCTTGCTGAATAAGTAACTCTACTCACCATAGAATGTGTTTAAGCAGTTTCACTTCTGCAGCGCAAACAGATTACTTTATTCCACAGAGCAACAGAAGGAGCTTTCGATGATGCAGCTGAAAGACTATTATAATTTCGGAGCTGCTAACGGCAGATGCCATGCACTATTATGTGAGCCTCGACAAGGTCAGAGCTGGTGGGACGCTGCCAAAGCATCAGAAGCACATAGCCGCACCTGTGATTGTCACTCTGATCATGACTGTTTCTGGTGTGAAGTTGAACGGGAGATCAACAAGTTCACTTTTCATGGCCAGCTCTGTCCAGAGAAGGCTCTACAACGTTATTTCGATGGTGTTGCAGCAGGGATTCGCAAAGGGTTGAAGGAACGAGGTATCGATCGGTCTGAGTGGCATACCGTTGCTGAACTGGAAAAGCAATTAGTTCTAGCTCACAACTAAGCCATAGAGAAGTTTCCTTTGCGATCCTAAAGGACACAACCGTCATATCTACTGAGCTCAGGATCTATCTAGTATCCGAGGCCAGGATGAATAAATCTAGGTATGTTCCTAGTTTTGATGTTCTTGTCACTTGTGTTTTAATTGCTAACTCTATCCCAGGCTAAGCTTTCAAACTCATGAGATAAACGGGCATGATCCTATTTTTAGAAGCAACATTAGCTGAACTCCAATAGGTTTTGAGTCGCCCTTGGTTTGAATGCTATATATGCGGTGCCACTGGAGGTGCGAGTCATAGGGACTTGGGTGGGGACTGATCCTAGTTGCCGCTCATGTCCGAATTACTCGCGGGTGGGGAGTGAGCTGCCGCCGGATTTGATTGATGCAGCTGTGGTCTATGCGGCGCAGTTTTTGCCCTCAGAGCATCGGACCAAAGCAAACTTAGCTCAGGCTGTGAACTCTTTGTTGCCTGGGTCCACTCTGACTGCTCCTGATATTTTAATGATTCCAGGGCAGGGAGTGACGGGATCTTGACAAAGTGCTGGCATGGCAGGATAGGTATGGTGATACAACCTATTCATGCGATCTGCTACTAAGATTGCCTGAAACAAGTTTGGCTCTACTCTTGAGAGTTGATGGTATTCTAAGAGGAAATACATTTCATCTACAGGTAAGTAATATGTACTTTAGTTAAGTTATTGATGCTATCAAAGCCAGTTAGAAAGTCGAAGCAAATTAGAAATTTAAATATAGTGGCTGTTGCCGGGAAATTTATCTTGATCGTTTACTGTGGAACTAATCACATGACAACAAGACACCTATTAGCGTCTTCTTGGATAGTCGGAGGCTGACGCTGAGCTACGATGAAGAGGGAGAACACTTCAACATCTACTCATGACTACTTTTGAGTCCAAATTTTGACTGAGAGTGTCTTAATTAATATACTCACTGCCTTTGAAGGCGAGTGGGAGGGCCTCTTTGGTATAGACAACCACAATCCTGAAGATGACTGGGTCCCTCAAGGAGGATCCTCTCCCCTATCCCTGACAAATTATACGATTGCAGAGTTTGGTAACTTCGTAGAATCATGGCGTGCTGACTCAGAGAGCACACTGTTCAGTGACCCTTTTTTAGACTACGAACAGTCCGACAAAGACTGGTGGTACAACCAATTAACAGCAGAAGAACTAGCTGAAGGGTTCAGACAGTACCAAGAAGATATTGGTTTCATTAGTAATCCTTACTGGGCGTTCCGGTACGCTGTTGATCTGGCCGGAGGATTCTATGACTCTCTAGACTCCTACACTCAACCTGATGTCATCTCAATGCCCCTCCACACCACCAGTTGATGGCGACTTAAATAAGAATGGCCAACCCGATGTGACAGAAGGATCCTTGTGGAATTTTGAAGATGCACTTGCAGGATTTGAAGAGTGTCGTGAGCTAGAAGGGTCGTATCACTCAGAGCTTGAAGCCTACCTATCGATTGAGAGTTTATTTGGCAAACCATCAACACTGTTGGGATAATCAGGACCGCCTACCCATGTCCCTAATCTGTCTAACCGAGAAGCCATCATGAGTGTCCATATCCTCGGGATCCGTCATCATGGCCCCGGATCCGCCCGCAGTGTCCGCCAATCATTAGACCGTCTCCAGCCCGATATCATCTTGATTGAAGGCCCTCCTGAAGCGGAATCCGTTCTACCGCTGTCCATTCATCCCGAGATGCAGCCCCCGGTAGCCCTGTTAATTTATGCAGTTGAGGATCCTCATCAGTCGGTATACTACCCCTTCGCAATCTTTTCTCCAGAGTGGCAAGCCCTACAGTACGGTCTCACTCAGCATATCCCCGTCCGCTTCATGGACCTTCCCCAAACCCACCGATTCGCCCAAAGCGCCCAGGATCCATCCCCCAGTGACGATGATCCTGATAATGAGGACCAGGATCCTGATGACAATTCTCCCAACTCTGATGACGATCCACAATTGAAGGTGATTGCACAGGAACGGCTCAGTATTCGACAGGATCCTTTAGGATGGCTGGCCCGAGCCGCTGGCTATCCCGATGGGGAGCGGTGGTGGGAGCAAATGGTGGAACAACGCCAGGATCCGACTGATGTGTTTGAAGCGATTTTAGAAGCCATGACCGCCCTTCGTCAGGAAGCTGCTGAAGAGACGGATCCAATAGAACAGCGACGAGAAGCCTACATGCGCAAAACCTTGCGGGCCGCCGAGAAAGAGGGTTTTGAAACTATTGCCGTAATTTGTGGGGCATGGCACGCACCCGCCTTAATCGATCGCCCACCCGTGAAACAAGATAACGCCCTCTTGAAAGGCCTCCCCAAATGCAAAGTCACCGCCACCTGGGTACCCTGGACCTACGGTCGGCTCTCGCGGGCAAGTGGATATGGAGCTGGGATCCTATCCCCTGGGTGGTATCACTGCTTGTGGTCCCATCCTCACAACAGTGCTTTGTATTGGATTACACAGGTGGCTCGCTACCTCCGCGAGCAGGATTTGGATGCCTCTTCAGCGAGTGTCATTGAAGCCGTTCGATTAGCCGAGTCTCTAGCAATTCTGCGCGACCAACGGACCCCCAGTCTTGATGAGCTCACCGCCGCCACTCAGACTGTCCTGTGTTTTGGGGATCCTGGACCTATGCGCCTAGTGTCCCAGACGTTAATTGTCGGTGAACAGTTGGGGGAGATCCCCGATGCGACACCAATGGTCCCACTCCAGCAGGATCTAGCCCGCCTGCAAAAACGACTCAAACTCAAACCTGAAGCAGAATCTCGATTCATTACATTGGATCTAAGAGACACACAAGCTCCCTTGAAGTCTCATCTTTTACATCGACTCAACCTTCTTGGAGTGCCCTGGGGGAGATTGGAAGAAAGTAGTGGCAAAGGCACCTTCAAAGAAGCTTGGACCCTCCAATGGCATCCTGAGTTTGCCGTCACGCTAATTGAAATGGGAGGCTGGGGTAACACTGTCGAAGCCGCAGCGACTACCTACACGCAGCATCGTGCCCAACAAGCCCCCGACTTGCCCTCTCTGACCGGATTAGTCAACGATACCCTCCTGGCTAATTTGCCTGCTGCTGTTACCACCGTGATTGATCGATTGCAGTCAGAAGCAGCCGTGGCTAGCGATATTACTCACCTGATGGCTGCCATCTCACCCCTAGCTGATGTTCTCCGCTACAGCGATGTCCGGCAAACAGAGACCTCTATCATTCAGCATGTCATTGATGGCTTGATCCTACGCACCTGCATTGGCCTGCCCGGATCCTGTCAATCTCTCAACGATGACGCCGCTCAAGATATGGAAGAATACCTCTCCAATGTCCATCAAGCCATCCTGTTATTGAACCAAACTGATCATACGGATCCGTGGTTTCAAACACTACGCCAACTTAGCGATCAACCCAGCCTGCATGGACTCCTAGCGGGACGCTGCTGCCGATTTCTCTTGGATGTGGGTCATCTCACCACGGACGATGTGGCAGGTCGCATGAGTTATGCTCTGTCGATAGCCAGTGATCCAGCTCAGTCTGCGGCTTGGGTGGAAGGCTTACTCAAAGGCAGTGGACTCCTCCTCCTCCATGATGCCAACCTCTGGGCGGTTATGGATCAATGGATCTCTGAACTTCCTACCGATAGCTTCACTACCATTTTGCCCTTAATGCGGCGGACCTTTGCCACCTTTGCGCCCGCTGAACGCCGTCAAATGGGGGAACGGATCCGTCACCAGGGATCCTCTGTCCAACTCAGTACACCGGAAGTTCAGAGCATTGATGTGGCGCGGGCGGATCCGGTACTGCCAATGGTGGCTCGGTTGTTGGGGTTAGCAGTGGGATAGAGCTAGTCAGCTCAGCAAGGATCCTGTTAACGAACTAGGCGCGACTGGGCTGGTTACTTGCATAGCTCATCAGCCGTGGCTAGGTCTCTAAACTCGAAAGGGCACGTCTCTGCGTACCCTCTATAGTCTATGACAAGATATCTCAGCAAGAGCTGATCTTGGATGGAGATACTAGTAAGTGTCTAGCTAACCGTTTTCACCGACTCAAGTTGGGCCGGAACACGGATCTTCAACTTACCCAGGATCCGTTCTGCAATCCCAGCACTATTCAACTGAACCTCAGCCAATGCCTCATGGGGTTGAGCATGATCAATCAACTCATCCGGAACCCCAATCCGAGTGATCGGCACAGCCACATCAGCATCCAGGAGCGCTTCAGCCACTGCTGAGCCAAAACCACCCATCAAGCAGCCTTCTTCAACGGTGAACACCCGACCAATCTGTTCTGCCAACGGCACAATCAGCTCCGTATCCAACGGCTTGGCAAAACGAGCATTCACTACTGCAGCACTCACACCGTGCTCTTTCAGGATCTCAGCCGCTTGCATCGACACATGCACCATCGTCCCGTAGGCCACGATCAGCACATCATCACCCGACCGCAGCAACTCACCCTTCCCAATCGGTAGTGGCTCCCAGCCTTCCTCAGCTAACGGTACACCAATACCGGATCCGCGAGGGTAGCGAACAGCAATAGGACCATCTGTATACTCAACCCCTGTCACAATCATGCGTTGAAACTCGGCCTCATCCTTAGGTGCCATCACCACTAAGTTAGGAAGACAGCGGAGATAGGCAATATCGTAGAGCCCCTGATGCGTTGGACCATCCGCCCCGACAATGCCAGCCCGATCTAAACAGAAAAAGACAGGCAAATTCTGAATGCATACATCATGCACAATTTGGTCAAACGCCCGTTGTAAAAACGTTGAATAAATTGCACACACCGGTCGCATCCCTTCACACGCCAAGCCAGCCGCCAACGTCACGGCATGTTGCTCCGCAATACCCACATCGATAAACTGATGCGGCAGCTTCTCTTGTAGCTTCGTCAGTCCTGTACCCGTTGACATCGCCGCTGTAATTCCGATGATGCGAGGATTATTCTCCGCTAACTTGGTTAGGGCATGACCAAACACTTTGGAATACCCCGGCGGCTTCGGCTTATTCGACGGCACCGGCTTTCCAGTCGCAATATCGAACTTAGACTGTGCATGGTAGCCAACGCGATCTTCTTCCGCTGGTGCGTATCCCTTACCCTTAACCGTGGCCACATGAACCAGAACCGGTCCTGTAATTCTGTGGGCCACTTCAAAGGTATCTAAGAGCTCCGTCAAATTGTGGCCATCGACAGGTCCCACGTAGGTAAAGCCTAGCTCTTCAAATACAATTCCCACCTTGTTGTTCTGAACGGCAGTCACTAGCTTCATACTCTCCTTGATCCGTTCAATCTCAGAGGTAAGGCTGGAGCCCAACAGGGGTAGATTCTTCAATTGTTCTTCAAGGCTATCCGTCAAGAACTGGACAGGCGGACTCAACCGGATCCGGTTCAAATATCGCTGAACAGCACCCACATTCGGTGAAATTGACATGCCGTTATCGTTCAAGATCACCATCAGATTGGTTTTAGGTAGGTGACCAGCATGATTGATTGCTTCATAGGCCATCCCACCAGTGAGTGCGCCATCTCCAATGATCGAGACCACTTTAAAGTCTTCACCTTTGGCATCTCTTGCTAGAGCCATGCCCAACCCTGCTGAAATACTGGTGGACGCATGACCCGCACCAAAGTGATCAAACGAACTTTCACACCGCTTCAGGTACCCTGCAATCCCATCCTTCTGACGTAGGGTGTGGAACTGATCATAGCGACCAGTCAACAGTTTGTGCGCGTAGGCTTGATGCCCCACATCCCAGATCACCTTATCCCGGTCAAAATCCAATGTTTTGTAAAGAGCGAGGGTCAACTCCACCACGCCTAAACCGGGACCGAGATGCCCACCACTGGTCGCCACCGTTTGCAAATGTTTCTCGCGAATTTGTCGAGCCAACGTGCGAAGTTGCGACACATTGAGATCATGAAGTTGGTTGGGATGAGTGATATCACTCAGTTGCATAATCCACTTGCCTGTTTTAAACGTTCATCGTATCAACCCAGACTCACTGGGTGCCCATCGAGCCACCACTCTTGGGAAGTCCCTACTGGAAGCTCTCTCAACCGGCCAGCCACCGGAGCGGAGCTGCTGAAACAGAACAATACTGAAACAGAGCTACAAGAGCTGTCGAGGATCAGTCCGTTTGCTGCTCCTCTGTGGCCACAGGATCCGTGACTAACTTAGACAGCGCCACCAGACAGTTTGTGACCGGTGACCCTACCAAGATGACTACACAGGATAGGCGCTTAACAGCTTAAGTATTGATGCTTCAGTTTAACGCTAGACGAGACACCAGAGTGGGAATGTTTACGAAGTCAGTAGCTTCAATTAAGTTTTGTAACTACTCTTTCTCTTGATCCTAGCCGAAGATTGTGGTGATGACTGTCCTTTTGCATAGCAATAGGCTTTAAGCTCTTGGAGTTCTACCGGTGATAGATCGCGCCACTGACCTACGGCTAAATCCCTTAAACTAAGCGGCCCTAGCTGCACCCGCACCAACCGTAACGTGGGGAACCCTACCGCTGCGGTCATCCGCCGCACTTGTCGATTACGACCTTCCGTCAAGGTCATCTCCAACCAGCGGGTGGGCACCGAGAGGCGATGGCGGATAGGAGGATCCCGAGGAGGTAAATCCGGATCTGTCTCCAACACCTGGACCTGAGCTGGACGCGTTAGCTGCCCTTGAATCATCACGCCTTGCCGTAACGGCTCCAGCATCTCGGAGGTAGGCCATCCTTCAACCTGGACCCAATAGGTGCGACTGTGACCAAACCGCGGATGAATTAACCGTGCATTCAAGGAGCCATCATCAGTCAACAACAACAGCCCTTCACTATCTCGATCAAGTCGACCCACCGGATACACCTCAGGCACTGGAATAAAGGACTTCAGAGTTACCCGCCGGCTCTCAGGATCCGTAAACTGAGTCAAAACATTATAGGGTTTGTAGAAAATGAGATAGCGCATACCCTCGAACTAGAGCGAAACACTGGACTAAAGCAGCCGGGTGGAAATCCGTACGACACAGACTGCGCGGCTTGATAGCTCTAAGGCAAGCGTGCCAGGCTCTACCCCCGTCCGAATTAGGGATCCTCGCCCGAAGCTAATCTGTGTTGTGCTACCTGAAGCCGAGATACTGCTCGCGCCACTGATGCTGAGAAAGTCTGTTCCTATCGAAATCCCACTGGTACTGGGGAGTATCGTACCGGAGCTAGGGCGATCGACCTCAAGTTGACAGGATCCCCGGATCCCTTGAATCCTCACCACAGCCCCTGGCGGAGGCACCGTCAGACGCAATGCTTGGGGGTTAGCTAAGGTCGCTCGGAGAATATCGGATCCGGGAACCCCCAAAGGCATAGACCCCACGGCTAGGCTGATGGGTTGGTCTAGAGATGAAGAGGATCCTGTTACGGTTCCAACTGCTGGGTCTAAACTCACAAGATCTAAACTCACAGGCTCAGGGCCAGAGCTAATCACCATAGGCGGCTTGCTGGCACAACTGTTGAGGATGATGCCGGTTAAAGGCAAAGCCGCTAAGGACCACAGGCCTTTAAATAGAGATTTAGTCATAGTACTCATTTTAATCAGGGCTCTATCCCATCAGTATAGACAATCGTACCTAGCCTTGAGGATAGAGTCTTGACCTGTCAAGTGGATTGAGATAAGTTAAGGGCCTTCAGAATCTGTCACCATCAGAATGGGGAATTGAGGCCACTTCCTTGGTAAATTCAGAGGTAAATTCAGATTCTACGATATTGTCTGTGTTTTGATCTTTTGTCCTATTAGCTTTTGTTAGAAGAGTTTCATGAAAGTCTTAGTTCTTGGTGGTGACGGCTATTGCGGTTGGGCGACAGCGCTTTATTTGTCCAACAAAGGGTATGACGTAGGGATTGTCGACAACTATGCCCGACGCCATTGGGATTTGCAGTTGGGGGCCGACACCTTAACACCGATTCGGTCACTAGAGCACCGGGTTGATCACTGGAAAGGGCTAACGGGTCGGGATATCGACATCTTTGTCGGCGACATCACCAGCTACGACTTCCTTTCCCAATCTATGCGGACGTTCCAACCTGAGGCGATCGTTCACTTTGGGGAGCAGCGGTCGGCCCCTTATTCCATGATTAGCCGTGAACATGCTGTTTTCACCCAGGTCAACAATGTCGTCGGCACTCTCAATGTTCTATATGCCATCAAGACCGACTTTCCTGAGTGCCACTTAGTCAAACTGGGGACAATGGGGGAGTACGGTACTCCTAATATCGATATTGAAGAAGGCTACATCACGATTGAGCACAATGGTCGTACTGACACGCTACCTTATCCCAAGCAACCGGGTAGCATGTATCACCTCAGTAAGGTACACGATAGTCACAACATGCACTTTGCTTGTCGGATTTGGGGACTGCGAGCCACTGACCTGAATCAGGGAGTTGTGTATGGGGTCCTAACTGATGAAACGGGCATGGACGAGATCTTGATCAACCGTTTGGATTACGATGGTGTCTTCGGTACCGCTCTGAATCGTTTCTGTATTCAAGCTGCTGTCGGACATCCCCTCACGGTTTACGGTAAAGGGGGACAGACCCGAGGCTTCCTCGATATTCGTGATACAGTCCGCTGTGTAGAAATTGCGATTGCCAACCCAGCAGAATCGGGCAAGATGCGTGTCCTGAACCAGTTCACTGAAATGTTCTCGGTTCAAGATCTGGCCTTGATGGTGAAAAAGGCAGCGACAGCATTGGGTCTTTCTGTAGAGATCAATAACCTTGACAATCCTCGTGTTGAGGCTGAAGAACATTACTTCAATGCCATCAACACCAAGCTGCTGGACCTTGGATTGAAGCCACACTACCTATCTGATTCTCTCCTCGACTCGCTGTTGAACTTTGCACTGAAGTATCGGGATCGAGTGGACATGAAGCAGATCCTACCTAAGGTGAAGTGGAAAGGGTAACAATTTCAGTTATCTCTTCCCGCTCAAGATGTCCTCTCGGGCAATACCTCAGCTCGAAATTCTAAGTCTTCGAAATTCTGGGTTATTGTCCGGCTTGGTCTAGAGACCAGCAGCAACAGGATTGATGTGACGCCTCGCCCAAGTAAGGATCCTGAGCTTAGCTAAGATATTGAGTCCCATTAAGATGTTGAGCCTAGCTGGTCCTGCCGCATCTGCTGCCATAGCTCCAGATAAACGATGGCCTGCTCCTCTGACAACGGCTCCCAGGCTTCACCTAGGTCAAACGGATCCGTATGCAAATCGGGTCGACCCTGCAACCTAGGGGCAAGAGTCTCAGGATCCACAGGTAGAACATGAGCAATCCGGTTCCGATCAACGATACGAGAAGCCGTCTCTGGATTCACCACGAGGTCTAACCACTGATTGATTGCAGTCGCTAAGTCAGGATCCTGAAACGGAGATGAGTTCATCTGAGTTGGAACCACCCAGACATCCCACCACAACGCAGAGCCCGAGCGGGGTAGAACCACCTCAAAGTCGGAGTAGTTTCGCTGTAGCTCGAATAGATCCTCCGTCCAGCCCACCGCCACCCAGGCATCCTCAATCCGCAACATCTGTAAATACTCGTCAGATGTATAAGCCAACACTTGCTGGTGCAAGGATCCGAGCTCACGACGTAGGTCTGTGTCCTCCAGGCTGACCCTTTGATTGTAGGATCCTCCTAACTTCTTCAACGTCAGACCAATCACTTCCCGCGGATGGTCCGGTACTGTTAATCGTTGAGCTAACTCCGATCGCCAGAGATCGGCCCAATCCTGAATTGGCTCCTGAATGTACTTGCGATTATAGGCAATTGCGGTGAGTCCCCACTGCCACGGGATTCCCCAAATAGACTCATCCTCAACACGTCGGACCACTCGTTGCCACGGAGCCGGGATCCGGTCCCAACTCTCTGATACGTCACTGGGCTCAAACGGTTGAATCCAGTTAGAGGCAATCGCACGAGTAACCCAATCAGAACTAAGTAGCGTTAGTACCGTAGGGGGAGCCGGTTGAGTGAACCAAGTTCCGGGATTCCAGCGGTTAGGGGAGGGCGGAGCCGATCCGGTTTCCAGGGGCTGGAACAGTTCTGGACGACTCGCCACCTGCTCCACTCCGATCAAAACGGACAAATTACGTTTAAATTCACCCAGAAGACTCCCTGGCACAGATTGCCGCAGGATCCGAATAGTCGGATATTGGGGAGCCGCAGACCCACAGCCACTGAGAGCTCCGGCTGAGATCAAAATCCCCGTTCTAAGACAATCACGACGACTGAGCATAACACTGTGCAAGATAACGTTCCACCAAGATCAAAGCCACTATGTCATCGTAAGGGTCTGGCGGAACCCGTAAACCCTGAGGCAGGATCCGATTCCATCCTCGCGGGGGATGAAAGTCCCAATACCGCTGCCGAGCCTCCAATGAGCTATGACGTTCGTCAATCTGATGGATCCTCAACTCAGGGAAGTGTTGGCGGAGCGTCTGAGTCCACTGCTGGGAAGTTGTCTGGTTACCCAAGATTAGGGTGTCTATCCGATAGGTTTCACACAGGGACTGCAACTGGAAGATGACGTCTGCCGCAGAGACTACCTCTTTAAAGTGGAGCTGACCTTGAGAACTAACCACAGCAACGCCACACTTGTCTCGGCCCGGATCGAAACCGAGTAACAGCACCTCTACGGATCCGTCGTGAGACATAGGACTAGGCCTGCGCTGGCGGTAGAGGGTGAGAGGGTGTCACAAACTCAAGCTTCTTATTCATCAGTACGAGAGCTGTGGTGGTGTTTTCTGTAAATCCAATGCGTTCGTAGAACCCTTGCTGATGAGTGGTGAACAAATACGTGCGCTCAGCTGACCGAACATGAGGATGCATAATCACGGTCTCTACCAGCTTGCGACCAATGCCTTGACGCCGGTAGTCATCATCAACCACCACATCCCAGATCACAGCCCGGTATACTCCATCAGATGTTGCCCGACTAAATCCAATTAAACGGGATCCATCCCAAACACTCACCACCGGCTCACTAAACTGAACCGCCCGCTTGAGATCCTCGATAGAGCGGTCTTGTGCCCAAAACGCATTGCGATTAAACAGGATGACCAACTGATCAAACTCCACCTCAGTTTTATCCACCGAGAAACGGATCCGCCGATTGTCAACCGGCTGGTAGTCAGTGTGGGCGGTAGTAGGATCCGTTGCTGGATCCGTTGTTGGATCGATGGGAGTGACAGCCACCTCAGACTCCTGATTCAAACTTGAACAACACACGACAATATCACAGTAAGACAAGGTTTTTTAGCCTAGCTTAATGATCAGATTCAAACTGTTGCAGGGCATACTCTCGAAACCGTTCCAGGTCAGCTTGGATGGTATTTTCCACCGCCTTACCCAAAAACAGTGAATCCATGAAGCGCAGGATCCCAGGCAATAGATAGGCGATGCTCAGCTTGACAATGGTACTGCCCTTGCGATCATAGAACCGCAACGTTCCGCGATTGGCTAATCCATCCACCGAACGCCAACCAATTAGCTGATGCTCCACTAGCGTATGGATTCGAGACGTCCAGCTAAAGGTCATACCCCGAGTGTCCAACGTCCAGCGAGACTGCTCTTCATCTAACAGCTCGATAGAATGGATCCATTTCATCCAACGTGGAATCAGCTCCAGATTAGACCACAACCCCCACACATGCTCGATACTCAGGGGCACTTCCACCTGGCAGGTATGTTCTAGCCAATCGTCACTTGCCGGATCCATCTCGTCGTTCCTATCCCCAGCCATGATGTTGCGTCCCCAGTCTTGTGCCATGTAGTAATCTTCTGCCATGTGGTCATCCACCTAGTCCATTTAGTTGCTCACCTGGTCCATTTAGTTGCTCACCTGGTCCATTTAGTTGCTCACCTAGTCCATTTAGTTGCTCACCTAGTCCATGTGTGCAAATAATAGCTACATCTTAAGACTCTATTTACATTTTGTGATGTCACCACGATAGCACTCCACTACTCCCAATACTCAGAGTGTCTAGACGGTGCAAAGAGGTAACAAGCTATTCCTGTCACTGTGTCTGTATACCCCCTTCACTTAGGTACACTGATGCAGCCTATCGTTCCATTCGTGACGTTGAGATAGTCAGCAGGATCCAACAGGATCAGCACGCCACGGTTCCCAGCTGAAACAGTGACCGACTCAAAGGCCTGAATTGTCTCATCAACGTAGACCGGGTAGGGTTTCTTGCACGCCAACGCCGTCACACCACCGCGAATGTAGCCCGTTAAAGACTGGACCTCTTTTAGCGCCACCGTCTCAACCTTACGATTGCGGCTCAAACGAGCCAGAGCCTTGAGGTCCAACTGATAATTTCCAGGAATCACAGCTAGGAGGATCCCAGTTTGATCCCCTCGGATCACTAATGTCTTAAACACTCGCTCGGGCTCAAGATTGACCTTATCTGCTGTTGATTCTGCGGCTAGATCCTCAGGATCCACCTCATATGTCAGCAAGTGATAGGAGATCTGAGCTTGGTCAAGAAGTCGAGCGGCATTAGTTTTAATAGATTTAGCCATAGCATTTGGGTTACAACAGTCTGGATGAGGTCTGTTGCGAGCGGTCTCGCCAATACTGCTCGAGAAAGGCCTCTCTGATACTATGACAATTCATTTACGATTATTGATGGGGAGCTTAATTGTGTTACCTGCAGCACCTCGACCCAGATAAACTTTCGGTAGATAGCAGCGAATAAATAAAGTTTCGACGAAATCTGCCAAATTTAACCAAAAACACTTACATTACTGGATTACATACGGGTAGAGTTTTAAGGGAGTTTCCTCCGGCTCACGGAGAAACTTCTATGTGTGTTTTTTCAGACATCAGCTATTGTGTTTACTTAGGGAGTAGCTAAAAATGACTCATGGCACAAACGCTCTATGGACTGTTCTTGATAATACTCAAGAAGCATCCGTAGTTGGTGGTATCAAGAACTACGACGAGCTCAACGAGACCATTGACATCGGTACAGGTGGTACTGCTAACGGTGATGGAACTCTACAGCTCTTCTCCCGCCTTCTAAACTTCGGCTACTTGTTTGAAGCCCTGTTTGATGTTGGTGGCGGCTTCGGTGAGACTCCTTTCCGTCCTACTCTCACTCGTCCCTTCGCGTAACCTTTTGACCTAAGTGTCTAAGGCTGCGTTCTATTCTTTGATTCCAACACTTCGTACTTAACTTTTAGGAGCATAGCGACATGCAAACATTGTGGACAGAACTCTCTGCACCTCAGCAAGAGACTGTTGCTGGTGGCATCAAGGACACCACTGTGACTACTAAGGAGACCACTATCGGCACTGGTTTCATTGGCAACGAAGGCGGTACTCTAGAGGTCCTATCCAATCTGCTTGAGTTCATCTCTGCTCTCTTGCTTGATATCGAGCTCTTCGGTTTGTTCTAAACAAGACTTAGCAGTAGCGGAGCCGGACCGAACTATAGGGTGTAATCCGGCTTCGTGGAATCTAAGAATCCTCCTGATTGTCTCAACATGCTCTTGAGGTCTAGTCTTCTGAGCTCTGATCCATTAGGACCTAGTCCAAGGATTAAGCCAGATCGAATTAAGTCAATTCCTTCGACTGTAGAGGATCTATGTAGAAACACAGACAGGTGAAGATTCGACGAAGTACACAAAATTGTTAATAGCACCCTAATTTTCGCAAGTGACTTGGGTATATTTTACTAGGAACTCTCCTCGGTTGGCTGGGTGGGTTGCTGTGTGCGAACATTGTTGATGTGTTTTGCTATCTAGGGAGTCGATTCTCATGATTCATCAAACTAGTGCCTTGTGGGTTGCCCTTGACAACCGTCAAGAGGAGTCTGTAACAGGTGGCATCAAAAATTACACTGAGTTAAACGAGACCATCACTATCACTGAAGGTGGTACTGGTAACGGCGACGGTACTTTGCAAATCTTCTCTCGCCTTCTAAACTTCGGCTACTTGGTTGAAGCCCTGTTTGACGTTGGTGGCGGCTTTGGTGAGACTCCTTTCCGTCCTACTAACACACGTCCTTTTACTTAACCTTATTGCCCAAGTGTTCTAGACGCCTCACTTTTTGTTACCTCGTAACTATTTTCAGGAGCATATCGACATGCAAACATTGTGGACAGAACTCTCTGCCCCTCAGCAAGAGATCGTTGCTGGTGGCATTAAGGATACTAGCATCACTGATAGAGAGGTTACTATCGGTACTGGTTTTATTGGTAACGAAGGTGGTACTCTCGAGATCCTCTCCAACCTACTTGAGTTCATCTCTGCGTTCTTAGTTGATATCGAACTCTTTGGCTTGTTCTAAACTATTGTCTGACCACGAGTTCAATAGGCCGGGGATCCTCGATTGGATTGCCCGGCTTTTTTTATTAGCTCAATCGCTAAGACTTAGGCTGCTGTAGCGGGAGAAGGGTAGGACAGGATCCATTCCACCAAGGTTCTCACTCCGTAACCCGTGCCACCTTTGTTGTTGTAGCCTGACTCCTTCTCTGTCCATACTGGACCGGCAACATCCCAGTGAGCCCAAGGAGTGTGCTCCACAAACTGCTTCAGGAAAAGTGCGGCTGTAATGGATCCTCCAGGCCGTGGACCTGTATTCTTCATATCAGCCACAACGGAATTGAGTCCTTCAAAATAGCTGTCTTCCATGGGGAGTCGCCAGATCTTTTCACCTGCTTGATGGGCAGCCAGTTGTAATTGAGCTGCAAGCTCTTCATTTTGAGTAAAGAGCCCCCCAATGTCTTCACCTAGTGCAACCACGCAGGCCCCAGTCAATGTCGCTAAATCTACAATGGCATCAACATTCAACTTTTCAGCGTAGACTAGAGCATCTGCTAATGTGAGTCGGCCTTCCGCATCCGTATTGTTGATTTCAATAGTTTTTTGATTGGAGGCGGTGAGAATATCGCCAGGATGGAGCGCTCGACCACTGATCATATTTTCAGTGGCAGCCACGATAAAGTGAATTTCAAGATTAGGTTTCAAGTCAGCGATCACCTGGGCTGCACCTAAAACAGTGGCAGCTCCCCCCATATCAACCTTCATCATGGCGATACTGCGAGAATCCGTTTTAATGTTCAATCCACCTGAATCAAAGGTTAGCCCTTTACCAATGATCGCGAGTTTGGCGTCGGGATCTCCAGCCGGTTTATGGATGAGGTGAATAAACTGGGGGGGGATATCTGAGGCTTTGGCAACACCCAGGAACGCACCCATACCCAGTTCTTCGCAGTCGGCTTGGCCTAGGATCCTGGCTTCCAATCCATGTTCAGAGGCCATCGTTTGGGCTGCTTCTGCCAGGGTTACGGGCGTGATGACATTAGCAGGAGCTGAGACTAATTCACGTGCCCAGAGGGTGCCAGCAGCAATGATTTCTGCCTGGGTCAAGGCCTGTTCATGAGCCGCTGTAATCGATTGACCTTCGGGTAACAGAATCGTCATAGATTCAACAGGAGTAAAAGCAGACTCAGACAGTTTAGATTGAGATTTGAAGCGGTTATCTTGATGGCTGGCGAGCAGCACTCCTTCCACAATAGCTTGAACCATACGAGAGGAATCGAGCTCAACGGGAGGCAACACAACTGCAACCTCCTTGACTCGGAAGGCTTGGGCTTGACGGATCCCAGCCGCTGCAGCTCGCCGGAGCAGGTTTAGGGTGAGAGTATGGGGAGAGCCCAGACCCACAAGAATAACTTTACGAACGGCAGCACCGACACGGGTGGATACCAGCGTGTTAGGCTTGCCACTAAAATCTTGTTCCTGAATGATCTCGCTCAGGGCACTATCCCAGGCTTGGCGGTCTAAGTCAGCAAGCGTTGGCGGCAGAGCAAAGGATCCATTCTCATCTGCAGGGGCGAGTCCGAATAAAACAGCAACGGATCCGGTCCATGTCATCAGAGGTGCGTCAGAAAGGTGGAACTGCATCGGTGAACCTGATAAAACAAGAGTAATTGACATTTCTTTAAGTTACTCTAGGCTCCACACAACCATCTACCTAAAGTTAGCTCTCTAGTTCAGGACTATCCTGGCTCTTAGTCTTTTTGCTATGAGGGGATGATTTCTGTTTAGACTTAGCTTCTTCGGCATCAGGATTCTCAGTCTTAGGGGGCTTAGGGGTCTTTTTCGGCTTCGTTGTCCCTGTTGATTTAGTCTTAGAAACCGCTTGACCTAGGGGATGCCAGCCTCGCACAATATTTTCATTGATGAGCTTGGTGGCTAGTTCCTCAGCACGGGTTGCCGTGATAGCACAGAAGACAGAAACTTTGAGTGGATCCTTTCGTTTCGGAGAGAAATCAGTCCAATACACCAAGTAGGGGATCACTTCTTCTTCTTCACCCTGTTTTTGAACCACAACGAGTTTGCGGACCATATCCCCTTTGGTAAACACTTCACGACGGATAATTTGAGTTTCTGTGGTGGATGGAGGTTGAATGGTAGGTTTCTCAGGATCCGAGACGATTTGAGCTAGTCGGGCTCCCCCTTCATAGATGGCTTTATCCTGACGCAAGCGGACAAAAGTGGCGAAAGTGGGACGAGGACAGGGATGAAGACCGAGAAATTGATAGGACCCCTGATCCGGATTCCAATCAAACAGTTGCGTCCGGTTAGGACGATCAGCGCCAGGAACGTTGTACATTAAATCTTCAGCACTAATTTCAACAATGTATTCAGGACGAACGAAAGAGACTGGACGCCCCTCAGGATCCGTAACCAGGATGGGATTGTCGACGCGGAGTTGGGAAAAGAGGCTAAGGTATTCCGCACGTTGTTCATCAGTAAGCCCAGACCCCACGCGAAGAAGGGTTTGAAAAGAGAGGGTGGCATCAGTGTGTGGGTAAGTGAGGGCCATAAGCATGGAGGTGACGCCATATTGACCTTCATATTCTCCCTCAACGTAGCCAATCACAGCGGCATCAATGGTGAGACGGGGTTTGATTTTGCACACTTCAAGACGGTTGAGGCGGCGGATGACAATGCCTTCTTCACCAGCAGCCACCTTGCGATCAAAGACTTGTGGCAGATCTGATTCCGAAACAATGGATCCGTCTGGACAATGAAAGGGGGATGATGGATCTGAAGGAAAACGATCAAGCAGGAGCTCCCAGGTCTGAGTGAAGTTCTCTTGATTGGGACGGAGATCCTTGCCGTTGAGCATGATGATGTCGAGCAACAGGAGCTTGAAAGCGGCAATATCGGATTCGGATCCATTGAAGGACAAGC
The DNA here is from genome assembly GCA_964443615.1 of uncultured bacterium. GTDB lineage: Bacteria > Cyanobacteriota > Cyanobacteriia > Thermostichales > Thermostichaceae > CAYSWV01. Next base: position 18,147 of record CAYUEE010000007.1, read on the forward strand.
GGACTACTTCAGAGATACCGGCACGACGACCGGCAATTTTGAAGGGGAGATAGAGTTCTGATCGGAGTAGAGTTTTTTGAATCGATGAGGCTAGAAGGTAATCCTTGAGGGCATTGAGGGCTGGCAGACCAACACGAACTCGTCCGGAGGGAGCGTTGAAAGCAAAGAGGGTCTCCGGATCTCGTTCAAAGTAAATGAAAATCCCCTCACCATCAACTTTTGTGGTTTCTAAAACGAAGTCAGATCCAGTGTAGCGCTTGGGAATTTGGTCAGGGAGGAGAGCAATCATCTTGCGGCTGACTTGGGATTCGTACTGAGTGGCGATGTCAAGCAGGGTGAGATCCGTGACGGCCCTTCGCGTAGCAATTCGGTAGGATCCGACTTTTGCAATCAGTTTTGATGTGTCTAACATGAAACCCTACTTACCTAACTTTATCGGCCATCCTCGACAGACCACTACTCTACTCTTTGGAGTTAATAGAGTCGAGCTAAGCTATGAAAACTCTGCTGTAGCCGTAGGCAAAAAACTAGCTCAATCGATGGCTTCCGATGAAGGGTAGAAGGTAACAGGATATCTTATCTAACTTTACCAACAGAATTCATAAGGCTGCTATGTTCAAAAGTGGCCTAGCCTAGCAGTTGAGACCGATAAATCTGGGTGGTGAGCCGCATGCGTCTAACCTGGCCTGCAGAGAAGCGATTCATGCAGTCATCATCGCTGTAGTCCATGAAGTTGAAAATTGGATCCGTGCCAAAGCGGACGGGGCAGGTATCACGGTTGATCGGACAGCCTTCACTGGGGATCCCTTCATAAGGGGTATCAAAAACACTGTCACCAGGATTGAAGCAACCACCTTGAAAGGTATGAAATAGACCTAACCAGTGGCCAATTTCGTGCACCGCTGTATCCCCCTCATTGAAGTTCTCACGGGATCCGCCAGGAACGGAATCATAGCTAATCACAATGCCGTCCTGACTGGGAGATACGGCCAGACTCCAGGGGAAGGTGGCAAAACCGAGGTTACCTGGTTTGCGTGTGGTGTAGAGATTTAGGCGTGTCTCTGGGGAGATATTTAAGGCATTTTTGGCCTGTGTTGCTGCTAGAGATCCAGGCTGCATATTATACCAAAACGCATCATCCGTCCGGTCAATAGAATCGATACGAAAGGAGAATCCAGTACCGACAAAGGCTGCATTAATTACATCTAATTGATCGTTTAGTACGGAAAGAGGTAAGTTTCCCTCAGAACCTGAATAGATGACATGAACGGCAATAGGGATCTCAGCTTGCAAGGCTTGCCGTGAGATCCGAGGTGTTTGTTGTAACCGTTGCTGGGCCCGCGCCACTTCCTTTGGATCCGGATCCTCTGTGGCACACCGAGCTTCTGTATCCGGGATCCACTGTCGCTGAATTAGGGTGGATTGCTCTGGAGCAGTGGCCACCGTCGTGGGAGGAGTTCCACAACTAGTTAGAGTAGCCAGACAGAGGAGACTACCCAGGATCCAGAGCAACCACCTTTGAGAGGAACTAGTTAAAGACATCAGCGTTAGACCATGACATACTGCTCAAACGTTACCCTAGCAGGATGAGAATGTTACCGCTCATTGCCCAATTGATTTCTCCAACTGAATAGGATCCTATCGTCTTTGCCCAGCCCACAAGAAAGAGGGCAGCCCAAACTACCCTCTACTCAAATCTGACTTTAGATAAAGCCTACTTAGATCTTGAGGTTGGCAGGAACGGGTACCGCCATCACGTCAGGATCCGGCTCAGGCATAGCCATGACTACCTCAGTCTCATTGAGCATTGCCTGGAGTTCTTCACCGTCAATCGTTTCCTTCTCAACCAGATAGCTGGCCATCCGATCTAGCAATTGCCGATTATCTAACAACGTTTTTTTGGCACGAGCATAAGCTTCTTCAACTAAGAGGCGAACTTCCTCATCAATTACTGCTGCGGTCTCCTCAGAGAAGTCCCGCTCGGTAGCAATGTCACGGCCTAAGAAGACGTTGCTAGACTGACGACCCAGAGCAACATTGCCCAGGCGGTCACTCATCCCATATCGAGTTACCATGCCGCGCGCAATGCGAGCCACCTGTTGCAAGTCACTGGCAGCACCTGTTGTGATCTCGGATTCACCGTAGACCACCTCTTCAGCAACTCGGCCACCCAACGCTACCGCCATCATGTTTTTGAGATGAGACCGTGTAATTAGACCCATGTCGTCATCACTGGGCATGAACCAAGTAAGCCCCCCTGCTTGGCCACGCGGGATAATGGTGACCTTCTGAATGGGATCGTAGATGGGCATCAAGGAGCCGACCAAGGCATGACCACACTCATGGTAGGAAACTAGTGCTTTACGCTTCTCACTCATGAGGCGATCCTTCTTCTCTGGGCCAGCGAGAACGCGATCAACAGCATCATTGATTTCGTCCATGGAGATCTCAGTCAAGTTCCGGCGAGCCGCCAGGATGGCAGCCTCGTTGAGAAGATTGGCTAAGTCAGCGCCAGTAAACCCAGGTGTCCGGCGAGCGATCTTTTCGAGGTCGACATCTTGGCTCAGCGTCTTGCCACGAGCATGAACCTTGAGGACATCAAAGCGACCTGAGAAGTCTGGACGATCTACAGTGACTTGACGGTCAAATCGACCGGGACGGAGCAGGGCTGAGTCTAGGACATCAGGACGGTTAGTTGCAGCAATAACGATGATGCCAGAATTTCCCTCAAAACCATCCATTTCCGTCAGGAGCTGGTTGAGAGTTTGCTCACGCTCGTCGTTACCACCGCCAAGACCGGCACCTCGCTGCCGGCCCACCGCATCAATCTCATCAATAAAGACGATGCAAGGAGCATTCTGCTTGGCCTGTTCAAATAAGTCGCGTACACGGGATGCACCAACCCCTACAAACATCTCCACAAATTCGGATCCGGAGATAGAGAAGAAAGGAACACCTGCTTCACCGGCAACGGCACGGGCCAGCAAAGTTTTACCCGTTCCAGGAGGGCCAACCAACAGTACGCCTCGAGGAATTTTGGCACCTAGAGCTGTGAAACGCTCAGAGTTCTTGAGAAAGTCAACGACTTCAGCGAGCTCAAGCTTAGCTTGCTCAATAGCTGGTACATCGTTGAAGGTAATCTGTGTCTTAGGTTCCATCTGGAAACGAGCCCGAGACTTACCAAAATTCAAGGCTTGGTTGCCAGGGCCTGTCTGAGCTCGACGTAGTAGGAAGAAGAGTCCGACCAGGATAAGGATTGGCAAGATCAAAGGGCCGATCAAGCGACCCACAACGTTGTCTTCCTGAGGGGGAATCACACGTAAGGTAATGTCGTTGTCTACAACGGTCTGCTCAAATTGAGGTGTCAATCGAGGCAGAATCACCTCCACCTGGGTGGGTCGCCCTGCTTCTGATGTGTCTGCAATCGCCCGAGTCCCATTGTCCAGGATCCGGATGTTATCGATCTGACCACTCTCAACCCGGTCCACAAGCTCGGAATAACTAATGCGCTGAGCTCTCTCACTGGATCCACCGCCGACAAACGTTGTGGCCAGAGAGATAATGACCAGAGCTAACAGAGCGTAAAGCCCAATGCCTCTCCACTTCTTATTGTTTTTTTGACTCACAGGGACGATCCCTCCAGTTGGTTATCGCTGACATGCATGTCCCTAAGGGGTGCATCGTAAACTGTTAATTTATATTAACCTATCTTCTCATGGGGCTGATGTTCAAGCCTTCGCAACCTCATTTTTGGTCAGTAGGCCTCCGGTTGGTAATGGGTTAAGGGTGGATAAGCGACTGGTAGGTAGCTCTGCTGAGAGCGTTCTCTGAGATGCCTCAAGCTGTCTCATCAGCACTGTGACAAGGCCCTTTCCATTTTACTTCTACCTGCTCTACCTGTGTCCTCCCGAGCCTCTCTATCCATCCTATCAGAAAGGCTAATGCTGAAAGGATAACCTCCGAAACTCGGTCAAGCCCTAAGTCTGAGCCCAGGCCGAGCCAGATTTCAACATAGCCTCCCTGATAGTAGGTCACTTCCTCAACACCTTTCAAACACCTTCGAGTTGCCAGACCTACCTGACAGGTTCAATCTCGGTCTCATGAAGGTGGGATTTAAATCGTTCCAGAAACTGAACCTGAAAGGGGTAGTTAGCACTTACTGGTCGACCATTCCAATCTACGATGACAGCCTTGAGCTCACCTTCCATCCCTTTCAAATCAAAGGGTTCATTCCGGTGTTCAGGATGGTGATACACCACCACACTGGATTTCACTCGAACCCGGTCGCCTATTCTCATCACAACCTCCCTGCTGTGCCTGATGCTGAGTATTGGGATCCCCACTCTAGCTTAATTAGAAGATTGGCAACTGAATATTCAGAAACATCTCAGTTCTTAGAGAAGCTGTAATATTCTCAAGGGCCTGTTACACTACGAGTGCTAGCTAAGATCCTATGGATCCATGAGTCGAGCTAGGGATGAATTGACTTAGGGATGAATTGACTTAGGGATGAATTGACTTAGGGATGGTGAAACCTCTGCCTTCCCTCCAATCTAGCGAATGGGTCTATCTAATCATCTCTGTCTAACTAGTCTTATCTAACAGCTCAGCTCTATCTAATTGAGGGTCTGAAGCTGCTGTTGAGCATAGGTGAGAGCCTCAGACGACGTTGTAACGACACCTTCGGCCTGGGCTAACCCAACAGCCTTGAGGAGTTGCCCAACGATAGGCCCCGGTTTAAGGTTGAGTGCTTGCATAATTTGCTTCCCATCCACCAAAGGTACTGGGTGTGCGAGAGCATCCTGAGGATCCTCAAAGTGATCTAACCAGGGTTGGACTATCTCCACAGGTACGCCGGTGGCTAGAGTCAACAGGGCTAATGCTGGGAACAAGGATCCCACATCTCGAAAGACGATGTAGTAGTCTGTCGCTCTCAGGGAAGTGGAGGATCCTGAGAGAATAGAGTGATAGTAAGGTAACAAAGTATGGAGTTTCTGAATGAGCTGGCGTTCAGCACGACTGTATTTCAGAGCCTCCAGGCTGACGTCGACCGGTTGTGAGTGGGGAAAGAGGAGGCCAGCAAGAGTAATGACACTTTTTAAAGTGCGTTGATCAGTAATCGGATCCTCTAGTTGTTCAAAGGTAGCTGGATAGGTGGTCTGAAGGCGCGGAGCTAAGGTGTGTAGGCGGTGAGCTGTAGTAAAGCCTGTCGGCGTGAGGTAGGGGATCCAATCGTTGAGAAGGTTATCGTGCCAGGCGTTCTCAATCCAGTTTAGGCCAGAGGATCCGGCTAAAATCAAGGTGTGAAGTTCAGTGCGGACTCGCTCGCCAGCAACCTGAGTTAGTAGGTCTGTGCGCTGCCGGATAGCCTCCCGTGTCACTGGATCTAGGGAAAAGCCTAACTGGGCGGCTTGACGATAGGCCCTCAACAGTCGCAGTGGATCTGCACTTAGATTGTCAGGGTGAATCATACGAATCGTTTGGGCTGTGATGTCGTGGATCCCATTGAGGGGGTCGAGCCAAGTATCGGTGTGAAGTTCAAGGGCTATAGCATTACAGGTGAAGTCGCGGGAGTACAAGTCGGTTTCAACAGTGGGACCCATTTGTTTGGCAATGTCAATTGTGGTTGATTTCAAGACGATGCGGGCAATTTCACGATCAGCATCGAGGACCACAAATCCACCTCCTAGCATTTTGGCTAGGCGGGATCCTTGTTCAATGGCGTGGTCTAGAACAACCAAATCTAGGTCAAGTTTACCCGTTGAGGTCTTCCCCTCAGGCTGTTTGCGACCCCCGTAGTGCTGATGAACCCAATCTCGAACGGCCCCGCCAACTAAATACACCGGAGTGGGTAAGAGTTCAACAGAGAAGGGTAATGGGATCCGGGTCACGAAGGCAGCCAAGGCAACGGTCCTTTTCACTCTAAATCACAGAGGCCAGCAGCTCAGTGCCTGTCTTCATCCGGAGTGCCCTACAGTGGGTGAGGCCTAACTTGCAAGCGTGAGCAGGATCCTGATGCAGAAACAAGAGTTATGGGGATTCCCCCTATCCTTCTGGGTGGTCACCCTGGTGGCTTTCATTAATTCAGTCAGTTTCACCATGATCATTCCGATTTTGTATCCCTACGCTCAGGAGTTTGGGCTATCCGATTTTCAGGCAAGTCTCTTGACAACCTCCTATGCAGCCTCTCAGTTCATCGGCACACCTATCTTAGGCCGCTTGTCCGATCGATGGGGGCGCAAACCATTGCTGATTGTAAGTTTGGTAGGCACGGTACTGTCCAACCTAGTTGCTAGTGTCGCTCCGGTCGCCAGTTTGTTATACGGGGCTAGGATCCTAGATGGTCTAACAGGGGGCAACACATCGATTGCGAGAGCCATCATTAGCGATACTACCTCTGAAAGTCAACGTCCACAGGCTTTTGGGGCTTTCGATGCTACTTTTCGGCTGGGGTTTGTTGTCGGTCCAGCACTGAGTTATGGGGCTCAATCTCTACCAACGTTCCCTCAAGTTAGCTCGTTGGGCATGAGCTTCTTTTGTGCAGCGGTGATGGCGGCGGTAGCGACTCTTCTGAGCGTTGTTCTCCTCGGTGAGACTCATATTCGACAGACAACAGAGTCAGGATTAGATAAGCCAAGGGGGTGGGATCTCCTAGGTATAGGTAAAACGTTGCAGGGAGTTCAGGATCCTCAGTACAGCAAACTATTTCTGCTCACCTTCTTTAGTGGGTTCACATTTACAATCTTCACGTTCGCCTTCCAACCTTTTTTCTTAAAGGTACTGAACCAAGAAGCACAAACACTGGCCATTTTCTTCGCAGTGATTGGTATGATCGGCTTCCTCACTCAAGTCTTCGGGTTGAAGCCCCTACGACATCGGTTCAACTTAGTTATGATTCTATCCTTGGCGTTAGTGGTGAGAGGGATCCTGTTTTTACTGATACCGACATTCCCCATCATGATTATTTTTTCAATCATCATGGTTGTTTTTGGTGCTGTCAACTCTTTTCCACTCCCCTTGATCAACACACTTGTTTCACTGAAGACTAATGCCAATGAACAAGGTGAAGTATTGGGAATTAATGCTTCCTACCTCAGTATTGCTAACGCATTAGGTCCTGCTACAGCAGGGCTACTTGTGGGCATGGGGTATCGAGCGCCGTTGTGGATTACCGGGATCCTGACTCTAATTACGGCGGGATATGCTTATTCACTTGAGGATCCATCCGCTGAAGCAGAAAAAACTCTTTAAACCTTTTGTCAGGGTATCAGCAGAGCTATGGCTACTTTGACAGTGCGTGCGCCCAAAAATAAAAAATAAGGGTAGAACTTTTACAGGGCCAGATTCAGCTGGTTGAACAGGTTGTGGAGAGTGGACTCGTGAGCATCCATTGCCTTGACTAGAGTTATTCAATCTTGCTATTCAAAACGACGGTATTGAGTTCAGACCAGGAGCTGATGGCATGGATAACAAAGTCTGCATTGCTGGCATGGAGCTAGAGCTTAGCGGATCAGCTCCATGGGTCAGAAAATCCATGAATGATTTTAAACGAGACAGAACTGAGTCCGGTTTCGTGTCAGATCTAAATGAAAAAATCTTCATGCATCGAAAGAAAAGTGGGATGATGATTAAATGTCTCACCCCTCGGCGGTCAATCAAACGGATAAGAAGGGTGCCTGACTCAAGCCAAAACCACTTGTACTGCCACTTTTCGTATTTAAGTGAGTGAATCTGGTCACCAACAAGATAGAACCCTAGCTTTGTCAAGTAGCGCTCCTGCCATGCCATGAGTGATTGATGAATGTAACGGTCAGACATCAGAAGTCTCTACCCTTTCAAAGGTGACAGTCTCAAGAGCAAATCCCACAAGGTAGTGTTGAGCTTAACAATAGAGCCTTCTCAGTGTAAAGACTGACACCTACGCGTAAACTCGTAAGTTTGACACTGATGATCTACGGATCTAGCTAAATCAATGATGGGCAAGATGTCGGATCTCATGAGTTCTTCTATAGGTAGAGTTGTCACAACTGAATTTGGCTGTAGAGACACTATCGGTGGGGTAGGTCCCTAAGTTCTGAAAATGTACTCAGATTGCCTGACCGGTTGGATGATCAGCAGCTCAGGCCCAAATGAACTAATAAATTTAGCTAGTATCACTACTTAAAAGATCCGCCAATCTGACGGACCCTGAACTTATTAGGCCTGTGACGTGGGGAGAGAAAGCTCGATTATGAGGCCGGAAGCCTGTAGGACTAGTTTAGAAGGATCAATAGGGAAATAGGGAGCAATGATGAAGAGGGTATCACTTAATCCAAATGGCCCGCCACCGAGGAGCAACGCCAGCGGATGGATTAACATTGATTCTCTGAGGTTCAAACCCAACGGGTAAAATGTCAGCCTTGACAGCATAGTTAGTGTTAATAACTGCCTCTCGAGGCACAGTGAATGTATAGGATCCTTGATAAGACAACACATCATCAGGGATCCCGATCTCCTCAGAGGTGAAGGATCCGTCTAACCCGATGAGACCCTGGCCAACTTCTACACGCCAGTTGAGCAGAAATGAGATGGGTTTGGAGCTTTGGATGTCGTAACTTATCTCGACTTCTTGCCCTTTGTACACCAATGAATCGTAGTCAAACCGAACGCAAAAAAACTCGGATCCGATAGTTACACAGCCATCATCAACCACAAGTGAAGTAGGAGCCAGATCCATCACCAAGGGGCTAGAGGATCCACATCCCATCAAGGGCAAAAACAGTGCGGCCAGCACAAGTCGACGTAGCATGACGGTCTCCTTAGTTTTATTCATGTGAAAAGCCATAAACAATTTCATCATTTACACGGTTGCGCGCCTATTGGAGGCATACCTCTCCGCAATGCTACTTAATGGCAAGACAGTTTGGAAAGCTTAACTTAACAATTAGAGATAGTTTTAGTCTTTGGTACGCCCTAGCCTGTCTAAGCAGACCTGACTAACTGCTGTTAGTTGCTAGGCAGACATCCGATGGACTGTTGTAGTGCTGATTAATGCTGCTGATTGATCAGATAACTCAGGGACAGGTTTCTGGTACTGCAGTAGAACCTGCCAAGGATCCAATCCTCAGCGTGTCAAGATTGACTGGCTGGCTGTTACCAGGATCCTGGGAGGCGTATCCGTTCAATTGGATATTGCTTAGGATCCGTGTTTACAATACGCTAAGTGGCAGGATTTCGAGGCTGGTGCTTCGGAATAAGTCTTAGGGCTTGCCTCTAGATTCAGGACACTCAAGACTAGTTAGCTTCAGCTTGGGGACTTCAACCCCCTACCTCCGAAAGTTGAAACTCTGAATCAGAATTCTCATAAAAAAACCGCTTAACTACACGTTAAGCGGCAGATGGTGTGAGGAGTGAACGGAAACATGCGTCTCCGCTAGGCCCATCATAGTAGACGCATCGACCCAGCGCCAAAGGGAAAAATCCTAGATTGCCAGCTTTTGTCTGTTTAGCCTCACAATTCGCACAATTCCGTTCTGCTAGTGACTCGCACCCGCATTCATTTGTACTCGTAGACTAAATGCGAGAGTCATCAATAGTGGCAGGCATAAATTACTGCAGGAAAGAAATAGCTACACGGAATAAATAACCATAAAAATAAGCATAAGAAGAGGGCAGAGACTATCCTTGTTCCGTCCCTACCCTCTTCTTGACGTCCACTCCTCACCTGTTCTTGACTATAGTCGATCCTTTTAACTGAGACAATCCTTATCAGAAGTTTTGCCACTACCTCTTGTCAGGATCCGCTAGAACAGGGTCAACACATAAAGCAAAGTGAACAGGATAATCCAGATGATATCGACGAAGTGCCAATAGATTTCAGCCACTTCCACTCCGGCATGGCTTTCTGCACCGTAGTGACCCTCGGGGAGTGAACGGAACCATACCGCGAGAATGAGCAACACACCCACAAAAACATGTAGACCGTGAAAGCCAGTCATGAGATAGAAGCAGTTTGCAAATATGTTGGCGTTGAGACCGTAGCCCAGCGTCACATATTCATACACCTGGCCAGCAAGGAAGGTGGCTCCCATCAATGCTGTGACAAGAAACCAGAGGCGCATCTGTTGAGCCTGGTTTTGCTTGATCGCCTTAGTTCCCAAGTTAATCACAAAACTACTTGAGACCAGGATTACCGTATTGACGGTGGGCAATAAGAGTTCCACCTCAGTCCCTTCCGGCGGCCATGTCTCGTTCATTGACATGAACATTAGATAGACGACAAATAGTCCCACGAACATGAGGGATTCTGACGCCAAGAAGATGATGAGCCCAGTCACTTTGAAATCGCCATGATGCTCATCTGCATGATCGGCAGAGGTCGCGACGGGATCCGGCGAATTAACTGAGATAGTCATAATGGAGTCCTTGTGAACAACAGGAGAATAGAAGCTCTGCAGGATCCGATCCCAATGGGCTGAATCCTGCAGATTACCAACTGTAGTGACGATGTCAATAATTAGTGAGCTGTCGCCTCTTCATGTTGAGCGAGTGGTGTTGTCAATCCCTCACCATATTCGTAAGGGCCATGAGCAACCACAGGTAACCGCTCCCAGTTTTCAATCGCAGGCGGTGATGCTGTGGTCCACTCCAGACTTAGGGCATTCCAGGGGTTATCTCCAGCCTTTTCCCCTTGACTCCAACTCCAGATAGCATTGATCAGAAATGGAACCACAGATAGGCCCAAGAGGATTGCGCCATAGGTGCACAACTGATTCAAAACGGTGAACTGAGGATCGTACATCGCCACCCGACGGGGCATCCCATGGGTCCCCAACTGGTGCATAGGCAAAAAGGTAAGATTGGCCCCGATGAAGGTCAGCACAAAATGGATCCGCCCCCACGTTTCATTCATCATGCGACCCGTGATTTTCGGGAACCAGTGGTAGACACCTGCGTAGAGACCGAAAACGGATCCGCCAAACAAGACGTAGTGGAAGTGACCCACGACATAGTAGGTGTCATGCACATGGATATCGAAGGGAGCAGCACCCAAGGTGACACCGCTGAGTCCACCAATCACGAACATACCAAGCAGGCCTATCGCGAATAGCATGGCGCTCGTATAGCGGACTTTCCCACCCCACATGGTTGCAATCCAACTGAAGATTTTGATGCCGGTCGGAACAGCCACAATCAATGTGGAAATGGTGAAGAAAATCCGCATCCAGCCGGGTGTGCCACTCGTGAACATGTGGTGAACCCAGACAAACAAGCCGACAAAACAAATAGCCAAACTGGAGTATGCAATCGCCTTGTACCCAAAGATAGGCTTACGGGCGTGAGCCGGGAAAATCTCTGACATGATGCCGAAGATCGGCAAAATCATCAGATAAACCGCCGGGTGAGAATAGAACCAGAACAGGTGCTGATACATCACGACGTTCCCCCCCTCATCTGGACGGAAGAAGGCCGTGCCAAAGTTGATATCAAACAATAGCAACAATAAACCAATGGCCAGAACAGGAGTGGAGAAGAGGGCAAGGATAGAAGTGGCCAACATCGCCCAGACGAACAAAGGTAGCTGATCCCACTTTAGACTAGGCACCCTCAAGTTATAGATGGTCACAATGAAGTTGACCGCGCCTAAGATGGACGATGTTCCAACAAGAACGATGCTCAGGATCCACATGGATTGAGCGGCGTTAGCCGTAATCTCACTCAAAGGCGGATACGATGTCCAACCGGATTGAGCGCCACCAAAGAAAAAGCTTACAAGAATGAGGACGCCTGCCGGTGGAACTAACCAGAAGGCAATCGCATTCAGGCGAGGAAACGCCATATCACGAGCCCCCACCATCAATGGAAGAAGGTAATTCCCAAACCCACCAATGGCAGCCGGAACCACCCAGAAAAAGATCATGATGGTACCGTGGTTGGTCAAGAAGGCATTGTACAAACTGGGATCAAGAAAATCAGAATCCGGTGTGTACAACTCGGCCCGCAGTGCCATCGCCATGAGCCCACCAATAAGGTAGAACACGAACGCGGATACCAAATATTGAATGCCAATCACCTTGTGATCGACGTTGAAGGTGAAGTAGTGATACCACTTCCATTGGTCAGGATGGCCATGATGACCCTCAGTTTGGGGTTTAATCCCCACATCTGCTTGTGCCATAACGTTTGCGATTTCAATGAATTAACAACACTTGTTTTAAGAACGTTTTATTGAGCTCCAGTCACGGAAGCGGCAAGCTCCGCTGTCATCCCTAAATGATGGGCGTGGGCTTCAACCGGATCTAGAGTCGCTGGATGAGAGGCCATCGCAACGGTTTGATCACCATGAGTCTGGGCATAGTAGTTATCTGTTAACCACTGGTCAAACTCAGCTTGCTCTTCTACCACAACCGTTGCTCGCATCCCGCCGTGGTAAGCCCCACAAAGTTCTGCACACACAACGGGATACTCACCAGTCTGAGTGGGCCGGAAGCGAAGCTGTGTCCTCTGACCTGGGATTGCATCTTGCTTCAAACGGAACTGAGGTACCCAGAAAGAGTGGATAACATCCACTGCTGAAATATTCAGTTGCACATCTTGACCTACAGGCAGATGCAACTCACCAGCCACAACGTCAGTCTCTGGATATTCAAAGATCCAGGCATACTGCATACCGGAGACATTAACTTCCAATTGAGCCGGGACGTCTTCATCTCCCAACCCAAATGGACCTAACTCGGATCCTTCACCCATCGCCTCATCTGCTATGTCCCCAACCATTACGAATTGGGCTACTGGAGATCCATCTTCGGCAAACAGTTGTTGAGGACGTTGATTCCGACCTAGCCCCCCCATATCTTGATAGACATCCACACTGTAGACGGATAGGCCGAGGACAATAACCGCAGGAATGAGGGTCCAAAAAATTTCGAGAGGAACATTTCCTTCAATAGGCTCGCCGTCCTCTTCGTCACCCGCACGCTTACGAAATCGAATTGCAGAGAAGATAAGCGCGCCTTCAACGATGACGAACAAAGCAAAACCGATAGTGACCATGGTATTGAACAGCTCATCCACAAGGGGAGCTTGGCTAGACGCCTGTTCAGGCAATAGACCATGATGCTGCCCCACCCAAAGACTCGCCAGGGTCACTAAAACGCCTGCGATTAGGGTGAGCAACGAAGCTGGAATCTGTTTCATTTACAACCTCTGCAAACACATTGGGCAAGGAGGACTCTGGCGGCCTTCGCACCAATCGAGCTGTAACTCACCAAGAGGCCCAGTACTCGGGGTTCAGTGCGCTGACTTCAGATTTCTCCTTACTTTGAACATCAACATCAAATCGGTTGATCCTTGCTCACCCATTGCTCACTCACCACTAAAGGCTTACCCACAAGTGAATGGCACAGATGGGAAGCTGGGCTGAATGGGCAAACTGAACCGCCGACCTCATTGAGAGATGAATTGGCATAATCCTAACGTTGCTTTCTGGCTTACCCCGTCAGAGGTTCCAAGACTTTTAACTTTCTGGTCGAAGCTCCTCGGGCGATGTAACGTTTCATAACGAAGGTCCTACACGAGATTTGAGGATCCTGAGTGAACCGTGATAAGACTTTACTTTAATTCGAAGAAATCCTTAAAACACTGTGGTTCTTAAGGAATGAGCCTCTAGACTCCGAAATAGATTGGCGGATCCAGCTTCCTCAACTGAGCTCCTGTGAGAACTCTCTCCTACGGGGAGCTAGCTCCTATGAAAACTCGATCTAGCCTCCTTCTGGGGAAGAAAAGGCATACGCAGATAGACGAAGGATGAAGGGCTTGTATGGAAAGGCAGAGTGCTTGGGGTCAAGACGTTGAGGGATACGAGATCTGTTGTTCAGTGGTTTTGGCTACAGGGTTAGGATAAGCATGGTTGAATCTTCTTTTTCTAAAGCATCTTTTAATGAACTGGATCCATCTCGCAAATTGGATCGGGCGGCTGAGCGTATGGGCCGCTCAGAAGACTTAGGAGCTTTTACCCGTCAGTGGTTAAGCCGCTATGTGCTCATGATGGCGGGACTGACATTCTTCCTAATGGCTCTGGGCAGTGCGACGCGAGTGATGAACGCAGGGTTGTCTTGCCCAGATTGGCCATTGTGCTATGGGGAGTTAATTCCATCTGCTCAGATGAACCTACGTGTATTTCTGGAGTGGTTTCATCGACTGATTGCGACCGGTATGGGGCTCTTGGCCATTGGCCTTGTTGCAGCAACGGTTTGGTGGCGGCAGTCATTGCCGAGCTGGGCTCCCTGGATGGCTGGAGGCGCATTCGCGCTAGTTGTTGTGCAGGGGATCCTAGGCGGTTTAACAGTGACTGAACTGCTGCGCTTTGATATCGTGACGGCTCACTTGGGAACAGGTTTGCTGTTTTTCAGCACACTGCTGGTGATGGGAATCCTGTTGTGGCCTTCCGTTGCCGTTGATCCAGCGTTAGTTCCACGAAGATTACCTGTGGTGGGTGCTGTGGCGGCAAGCCTAGTTTATGCTCAAAGCCTATTAGGTGGATTAGTAGCTTCGCAGTGGGCTCTCCATCAGTGTTTTGCTGCGGGTGAGTTGTGCCTGGTGATGAATGGTCACCTAGCTGGGATCCTACCGGCGTCATTGGCAACAGTGGTCGTCGTCGTGATGGTGTGGCTGGCTGATTTGACTCCAACCCTCAAGCGTCTAGGTTACCTGTCTGGCCTTGTGTTGGCGGCTCAGATTGCGTTAGGTGTGATGACGTTCAAATTACATCTCCAGGTGGAGCCTCTGACAGTGGCTCACCAAGCTGTTGGAGCAGCATTGCTGGGATCCCTTTTAGTGTTAACCGTGGTGGCGTTCAAACAAAAGCGCGGTGGGCAGGATCCGATTGAAGGATCTCCAGTTCACTAGTTCAGCCCCGATGCCCGTTTTAATTTGAGTTGGTTAATTGATTATGCAAGAGATCTTGTACCCGTCGAGAAAGCATCAGCATTTGGGTCAGGTGATTCAAAGTTACAGCCAGTTGATCAAGCCTAAAATCATTTTCCTGCTGCTGGTAACGACTGCTGGCAGTATGTGGATTGCAGGTCAGGGGGAAGTTGATCCCATCACGTTTAGTGTCACGATTATAGGGGGCGGTCTAGCCGCAGCGTCTGCCAATACCATCAACATGATTTACGATCGTGATATTGATGATGTGATGGAGCGGACTCGGCATCGACCCTTACCATCGGGACGGATCCAAGTGCGTGATGCCTTGATTTTCGCGGTAGTACTAGCCGCTCTTTCGTTTGGATTGATGACTGCTTTTGTCAATGTATTGAGTGCATGTCTGGCGATGTCAGGGATCCTGGTCTATGTTGGGGTCTACACACATTGGCTCAAGCGCTCTAGCACTCAGAATATTGTAATTGGAGGTGCAGCTGGGGCGATTCCACCTCTGGTTGGTTGGGCTGCTGTAGCCAACCATTTGAGCTGGGCTGCATGGGTGTTGTTCGCAATCATTTTCATCTGGACTCCACCTCATTTCTGGGCTTTGGCTATCTTGAAACGAGAAGACTATCGTCGAGCGAATGTGCCGATGATGCCGGTGGTGAAAGGAGAAAAGTACACAAGTCAGCAAATTCTCATCTATACATTAGTGATGGTGCCAGTGAGTTTGCTACTGGTCTTTCCATTACATGTGATGGGATCCTTTTACCTGACAGCTGCCCTGATGCTAGGGGGGGGCTTCGTGTGGAAGGCTTGGCAGCTGCAACAGGATCCTCATGACTTAGATTTAGCCGGATCCTTGTTTATGTATGCCAATGTCTATCTACTGTTGTTGTGTGCTGGAATGGGAATTGACAGTCTTCCGGTTACACATCAATTAACAGCGCGATTATCAGAGGGGTTACATGGTTTTATGGCTGTCCTGAATTAGCTTTCAGGTCTGGGCATTTTATGGGTAGGGATCCTAGATTGATAGCTGGGATCCTGCCTTTGGACATGAATATTGAGAGTACTTGAATTTGTTTTACCACCTATAGTTACGGCTTAAACGGGCGCAGGTATCCGAGTCACAATGTCTTGAATGATGGATTCAGCTTCAAGTCGAGTACTCTGAAATGAATCGATGGAATTCGCTAGTGTAATGCGATGACTGAGGACGGGGACGAACAAGGCACTTAAATCGTCAGGAACACAAAAGTCGCGGCCATGAACTAACGCATGGGCACGAATTGCCTGAGCTAACGCTAGTGCTCCTCGTGTCGATACACCTGCTTTCAATTGAGGAGATGTTCGTGTTGCTTGAACGACCTTGAGTAAATAATCGGCGAGTGATTCTTCTAAGTGAATGTGTTGAACGGCAGCTTGAATCCGTTGCAGGTCGGAGAGAGGGAGAACTGTCGCCAAGGTTTCTACTGGCTCTGCGATTGTCCGTTCCAGTACTAATTTTCGCTCAATTTTAGGATCCGGATACCCAATCGACAACCGAATTAAAAACCGATCCAATTGACTCTCGGGTAAGGGATAAGTGCCATGATATTCCAAGGGGTTCTGTGTGGCTAGAACGACAAATGGATCTGGTAATATATGCGTTTTGCCATCAACCGAAACCTGATTTTCAGCCATTGCCTCTAACAGAGCACTCTGCGTTCTAGGGGATGTGCGGTTAATTTCATCGGCTAACAAGACATTCGTGAACACAGGACCAGGGTGGAATTCAAAGCGTTCTGTAGACTTATTCATCAGAGTAATGCCCAGAATGTCAGTTGGCAGGAGATCACTCGTGAATTGGATCCGTTGGAAGTCTGCTCCTAAACTGCGCGCAATCGACTGGGCTAGTGTTGTCTTCCCTACCCCTGGTACGTCTTCTAGCAAGACATGACCGTGAGCCACTAGTGCCGTCACCACCAGTTTGACTACTTGAGGCTTACCCAAAAAGACTGATTCAATATTGACAATTAGGGCCTGAATTAGCTCCTGCAAAGAGCTTGTCGATGCTGCTGTAGACTCGTGTGCCATAAAATCAGGATCCTTTGACTCTAACCGTTCTATCATCGCATCAATCGAGTTAGGTAAGACGCTATTGGGGCGTGGGTAGACTGGTTAATCGATTGAGATAATTGGGGGCTAGCGTTGTGCCTACTCTACTATCTAAAGCTTCGAGAATGTAGTGAGCAAAATCATAAGCCCGCAGCACATCATGAGCCAGGATTGCATACCGTTGCAATTGTAGGTCAGACAAGATATCTAGATGCCTCCAGTCTCTTAGATAAACTGCATCCGACCATAACATTTGGTTTCCCTGCCCAGGATTGTTATTCATCAGTAGCGGTTTCAACGCTCGAGCTCCAAAGCCCCAAAACATGAGAAACTGAAAACCTTGACTGCGGAGAAAAGCATCAACATCTGCGAAGAGGGGCTGTTCCTTGTAGAGTTCCAAAAATTCCACCTCCGTTTGGATTACAAGAGTCTGGCTCAGGATCCGTTGGGCATGTTGAAACACACGCAATTCACTGCCTTGCACGTCAATTTTAATGAAATCAACCGTATCAATCGCCTCAATATCATCCAGTCGGACTGTCTCAACCGTGTGGGTGGCCACTGGGGTAACCAGTTCGGCTAGCTGTTGAAAATGTCTCAGTAACTCTGTATTGGGTTCAAAAAGGGATCCGGTTAGAGTCCAATTGGTTTCATAAAAGGTCGCTGGTTGCCCATCACCTACAAAATAGGGAAAGAATTGGTGAGGGTCTCCATAGGTTGCAGCAAGCAGTTGATGCGCTAGTTCATCTGGTTCAAAGCCGATTAGCCGCACGCGACCTGCTTCCAGTAACCCCTGATAGGAAGGCACTTCACTAGGAGCGGCTCCTACATCCAGTACAGTGATCCAATCAGGATCCGGAAAAAACTCCAACAAGCTCCACATAATTGGCCTCGAATCAATAGGATGGGTGACCCAAGTTGGCACGTATCCGTTAGCCCCTCACTAGACTCGCCCAAACCGGAAGACTGTCGCTCCCCAGGTTAAACCTGCTCAAAACCCGGCCATAACCCCCATACCTCCGGGCTTAAACTATCCTCGGCTCACCCAGTGGTCTAGTGCAGTTGGCACAGACGCACCTGAGGGTCATCTAGCATCCATGATAGAGCAAGGTTACATCTGTAGGATCCTTCGAAGACTCACAGACCTAGACTCGCAGAGTTAACCGTTCTAAACTCAATCAACCTAGGCTTATTTTCTGCCCTATGAAGGCAGTTCCTCAAACTCCAGATTCTCCTGGCTCGGCTGTCCTAAGAACCGTTCAGCCTTCTCCTCCGTTACTCTCCAAACCATCACAATTTGACTTGGTGTAATGGCCTGAGCCTTCAACAAGGCCGTAACTGCATCAGTACTGACATCGGATAACTTTCTATCGGCCTCAACTCGCAACACTCCGTAAGCGTTGATGAGAGATCCTGTCCCTAGGATCCTTGCCCAGAGCCAAATGTCTTGATGGGGCGTACAGGGTTCGAACCTGTGTAAGGCAAATTATGAGTTTGCTGCCTAAACCACTCGGCCAACGCCCCAAGTCGGATCCACTCAACAGGGTAAGGCGACAACGTGACGGGGACGGCTGAAGTGTGGGATCCTTTAACCCGCTCGCCTGTCAGTGGACTTGAGATTATATACTAACGTAGGCTCATCTACCTGGACACTCAACGGGAGCTACCTATGTCAAATCGCCATACCTGGATGCTTGGGATCCTTTCTCTCGCTGTAATTAATTTCTGCATAGCAGCTTGCTCCTCAGATTCTGACACTGTTGCAACGTCCCCGCCGCCGCCTTCCCCATTACCGACCACTGTTCCTCCTTCCTCTCCCACAGGCACCGCTCTTTTTACCAGCGTGGATTTCGACTTTGGAGTCTTTCCTGAGCTAACTGGCTCCACCACAGCTCAAGTCGTGCGCGTAGATTACACCATCGTTAATGACTCCGGCGAATCCGTTGCAGTCCTTCTCATCACAGACCAAACTCCTGCCGAGGTCTTCGCCACTGATGATGTCGCCTTCGGGACCCTACTACCCCAAGGCACCACAATCGGATCCACTTGGCTAGGTCGCTTTACACCTGGTTTGATTGAAGATCCGTTTATCCTAATTGTGGGAGAGTCAACAGCAGTAACGTATGACGAAGCAGTAATTCCTGGTAGCTTCCAGGTCATTCAACCCTTTCCTCCTCTTCAGCTTCCTTAAACAGGATCCAGAATGCAGATTACAGAGTTTGTACTGGTAGCTCCTCATGTCATCTAATCCTCCCCCTCTCCCGGACAGGATCCGAGCGTTGTTCAGCATGGCCTTATTCGTGGTGTTAGTGCTGGGCGTCGCGTATCTGAGCTGGAACTTCGTCATCGCCCTGATCACTAAGTTAGGTATCAGTTAGGTCTTAAGTAGGTCACTACTAGATCAGACATCGGATCCTGACAGTTATTTGAAAGGTCTTAACAATCAACGGCAGTGACCCTCTAGAGCGATACCATGTCTCAAAGCATTGCGAGGGGACCATGCCAGATGTCTGTTTAGTGACCATGCCCTATGCGGGAGTTGAGCGGCCATCGTTGGCATTGGGGTTACTGAAGGCTGGGCTAACTGCCCGAGGTATTGCCGCCAAGTGTCTGTATGCCAACATCAGTTTTGCTGAAGAGATTGGTTTGTATCACTATGGTTTCATTAGCAATGACCTGGTCGGGATCTTTCTGAGTGACTGGACGTTTGCCGGTGCCGCATTTCCTGAATTCAATCCAGATCACACAGACTATTTTCAAACAATTGACTACACGGATCCGGAACATGTCCGGCAACTCTGGTCAGTCCGGCACCAAGCTGCTCCGTTTATTCAGCGTGTTGCTGAACAGGTTTTGGCCTTGAATCCTCGAATTGTCAGTTGCAGTTCTACCTTCTTTCAACACTGTGCCTCCATTGCTCTGTTACGACGGATCCGAGAGTTGGATCCTAAGGTCATTACCGTCATGGGAGGGGCTCATTGTGAGGGACCGATGGGGTGGGCGACTCATCAGGCCTTTGACTGGGTGGACTATGTGTGCTCAGGGGAGGGTGATGACAACTTTCCAGAACTATGTGAACGACTGTTGCAGCATGGGCACTTGACAGCAGCAGAACTTCCTTATGGTGTGGTGGGTCCTTCGGAACGACAGACCTCATTGGCCACCCGGACTATTCCTAGAGCATCGATTGCAAGTCTAGATCAACTCCCTATTCCAGACTTTGAAGAGTATTTCGAGACCCTTGAACAGTCTCTGTTACGGCGGTACGTGGATCCAGGGTTGCCGCTCGAAACATCGCGGGGGTGTTGGTGGGGACAGAAGCATCACTGTACGTTCTGTGGCCTCAATGGAGAGGGTATGGGATATCGCTCTAAACGCCCTGAACGAGTTCTTTATGAGATGGGGCAGTTGACTGAGCGCTATGGCCTGAGGAAATTGTTTGTAGTTGACAATATTTTAGACTGGACCTTTTTGGAGACTGTACTGCCGGTGTTGGTTCACCAAACCCCACCCTACAGTATTTTTTACGAGCTCAAAGCCAATCTGAAATATCATCACGTGCAGCTACTTCATGACGCGGGTGTGCGGTGGATTCAACCTGGTATTGAAAGTTTAGAGGATCGTGTGTTGCAGCTTATGCGCAAGGGCACATCGGCTCTAGTCAATGTGCAGTTATTGAAATGGTCTTGCCAGTTTGGGATCTGGGTGTTTTGGAACTTTTTAATTGGGATCCCGGGTGAGTCAGCGCCTTGGTACAGAGATTTAATGGGGTGGTTGCCATTGATTGCCCACCTACATCCTCCCATCTCATTCATTCAAATTCGAGGTGACCGGTTTAGCCCCTACCATGAGCAGGCTGAAGACTATGGTTTGGCGCTCCAGCCCAATCGAGCTTACAAGTATATTTATCCCCTGTCCGATGAGCTCTTAAATGACTTTGCCTACTATTTTGAAGATTGGGGTCCACAGTCTGGCCGCCAGTTAACTCATGTTGTTGGGTGGAAGCCGCCCATCCACTTAACAGAGGATCACGAAACGCTGCAAGACTACATCAAAGTGTGGCAACGGCAATTTTGGTCCAATCAGCGCCCTCAACTCACTATTGTCGAAGACTCGGGTGAGGATCTTCACATCACAGATACCCGGTCATGTCGAGTACAGGAATCATGGATCCTAGAAGGCATTGATACCGCTGTCTACCGAGTGTGTAATCAAGCCTTGACTTGTAGAGAGATTCAACGGGCTCTAGTCACTCACTATGAGATCCAATGTTCTCTAGACGAGATTGAATCGAGGATCCAAGTGCTCAGTGCCGCCCGACTAGTTCTCCGTCTTAATGCGAAAGTGCTCAGCTTAGCTGTTCAATCTCCGATCACACCACTGCCTGATCTCAAGGATCATCCGGCCGGCTATGTCAATATTCATCGATACATTCACGATATGCGTAGCCCATTACAAGCCGGACGTCCCCTGAAGGTAGTATCCTGAATTCAAGTATGCTTCGCGTCTCCCTCCTCTGATGTTATCCCCTGTCCTGGCCATGTCTTATCGCGGTAGTGGGTCTGCCTGTGGGCCTCTTGAGTGCACGTCGAACAGCCATCCTCGTTTGAGATCACACTGTTACAGATTGTAACGAACTTAATCGATTCTTCAACTTGAATGGAGTTGAGTTCAGCTGCCGAGCATTGGTGGAATCTGATGCTGGCTCTTGAGATTGCAGAGGAGTGGGGTACACCACTATTCGTTAAGATTATATCCAGTCGCCTCATCTATTCAATATTGAGTCCTATTACTTATCTTTAGGAGGATCCATGCCTTTACAACAGAATTGGGTTGAAACATTGCAGCGTGTTTCCGAGCTTGTTGCCCACTCATGGTTAGATGAAACGTTTAAAGAGCGTTTTGTGCGTGAGCCAGACATTGTCATTCGCGAAGCGGGTGTGGAATTGCCTGCTAACCTAGTAGTTCAGGTTGACGAGTCCCCCGAGAGCCGCGATCGCGGTTGGTGTATCTACTCGTCCAAGTCGGATCCTGATGTTGCCATTTTTCAAATTCCGTTGCCCCCACGGCCCGATGACATTACAACAGAAGAGCTCAATGCCTGGGTTCAAGATTGGAGTCAAGTGCCTGATCAGCCAATTCCGCAGGTTTGCTTCTGCTTCATCTGAGTTTTCGAAATGATTTAGATCTCAATGTGATCTAGGTCTCAATCAGTGATGCTCGACCAGAGTTTAGATTACTGCGACTTGTTCTAAAGAAAGGAGTCTCGCATGACCAAGCGTTTGAAGCAAAGAGAACGATTTTACCCCCTATCTCTACTAGCGGGGTTAATGCTATCGTCCCTCTTGCTATGGGCAGCTCCGGCAACAGCTCAAATTATTCCCGATACAACGTTGCCATCCAACTCAACGGTGACTTCTATCCCTGATAGTAATGAATTATTGATTGGTGGAGGTACGCCTGTTGGAAACAATCTATTTCATAGCTTTCAAGAATTTTCAGTTCCGCTGGATATCACAGCCCAGTTTGATAATGTAGCTGAAGTTAGCACCATTATCTCTCGTGTTACAGGTGCGGATCCATCATCAATTGAAGGAACCTTGGCGACTAATGGCACCGCAGACCTGCTCTTTTTGAATCCGAATGGCATCGTTTTCGGAGATCAGGCCAGCTTAAATATTGCCGGATCCTTTGTGGCGACGACTGCGGAAAGCGTAGAATTTCCCAACGGTGTCACCTTCGATGCAGACGGATCCAGCTCCCCATTGCTGGAGGTTACCACGCCCATTGGACTTCAGTTTGGCCCTAATCCGGCTCCGATCTCGGTTAAAGGTCAGACGAGCAACTTTGTGTTCAACCGTTTTGTCCCTGCAACTCGCAACACAACACAGGGGCTTAGCGTTGGCGAAGGAGAGACTCTTGCTTTACTAGGGGGTAGTGTCAACCTAGACAGCGGCCTATTGACAGCCCCGTCAGGTGATATCCAGCTCGCTGCTATTGAGTCTGGTACTGTTGAAGTGAGTCGACTAGGCAATCAACAAGGTAATCAACTGAAGTTTAACTATGACTCAGTTGAAGCCTTCGGTGATGTTCAGTTGGCCAACTTCTCTCTGCTCGATGGATCTGGTACAGATGCGGGATCCATTGAATTGATCGGAGAAACCATTCAGCTGTCCGATAGTTCAGTCCTGTTCATCCAGCATAAGGGGGTAGAACAGGATCCTTTGATTACGGTGCGTGCGACAGAGTCTATCAATTTCACTGGATTTGATGATGATGTTGCAGATAACGGTAGTGGAATTATTACAGAGAACCTGGGTGATGGTCCCGGAGGAAGTTACGTAATCTCGGCACCTAAGGTCAGTCTTCAAAATGGTAGTGCTGTTCTCGGCTTTTCCTTTGCGGCTGGCTCCGGTGCAGATATTAATCTATTTGCATCCGACACTATTGAATTGTTGAACGGGATCAGACGGGTTGTGACACCAACCCAACCGTTCCCCGTTGAGCAAACTGCAATTGGAAGTAATGCCTTGGGTGCAGGTAACTCTGGCGATGTCAATGTTGAAACTAAACAGCTGGTTATCCAAGATGGAGGTGCCTTTGGATCTCAAACACTGGGCTCAGGTGATGCTGGAGATTTGACGATTACAGCAGATGTCATTGAGATGAGTGGTGTGATTCCAGATACTGGATTCCTCAGCACATTAGGATCAATTACATCAGGCTCGGGTGATGCGGGTGTTCTGACAGTCAATACCAGACAACTCAGTGTTCTAGATGGTGCTGCCATTATATCTAGGGCCGTTGGAACCGGTCAGGGTGGTGATGTCATTATCAATGGCTCTGAGTTGGTTCAAGTTAGTGGGCGCTCATCAGACATTTTTGCTCTCCCTAGCCAGATAGCTACTGCAGAAGAAGATGTCCCTGAGCCAGTCCGCGAATTGTTTGATATCCCTGAACGTCTTCCTACTGAGAGTCGAGTCGGTAGTGTTGTCGTTAATACGCCATTGCTGCTTGTCAACGAAGGAGCTTCGATTTCAGTCAGCAATGAGGGCGTAGGTAATGCTGGTATTCTTGATATCGATGGTGTATCCGTAATTCTGGATGATGGTGGGCAGCTTATTGCATTTACAGCAGCTGGTACTGGCGGTAACATCGACATTGATTTAGAAAACTCTCTACTGCTATTTGACGGATCCAGCATTTCAGCTTCTGCTCAGGGTACCGGTGAAGGGGGTAATGTTGTGATCGATGCTAAGGTTGTTCTTGCTCCTCCAGGAGCTGATAGTGATATTACTGCTGAAGCCCTTGATGGACCTGGTGGACAGATCATTATCAATGCTGAGGGAGTTTTTGGATTTAACGTTGTTGAACAACCAGACTTAGGAGAGATCTTTGGGATACTCTCAACCGATGACAACGGATCCAATGATATTTCTGCTATCTCACAGGCCAGTGCTAAGTTAAGTGGTGAGGTGATCATCAACACACCCAACCTTGAACCAGGTGAAGAGAGTATTGAACCGGCTGAACCCATCAGTACAGAAGGCTTGATTGCAACCACCTGCCAACCTGGCCAAGATCAGTCCACATTCTTGCTTACCGGTCGTGGTGGAGTGGCAACAACCCCTTCAGAGCCACAAGCGGTGAGAGGGGTTTGGCTTGACCTCCGGACCCTTGATACTGTGGATTCGACCATGGTAGCGGAGCCAACCAATGCCGAAGCTATCCATGAGATTGCCCTAGTCGCAGTTGACTGTCGAGAGAGCTAACTGCCGCTTACACTCTTAGGATTTAGAGAGCGGGGGGCGAGAGTCTCCTGCCTCTACATCGCTATTGAAGTTCTTTGCCCATCAGGAGAGTCATTCATGCGTACTATTACACTAGGATCCATCAATCCTCGTCAAGTGTGGTCACGGATCCTGATCACATTTCTAGGACTACTAAGCATAGGATTGATCCTGATCACTCCCGTTCAAGCTGCTGTAATTGCTGACCACTCTTTGCCTGAAGACACGGTAGTTGTCAAAACGTCAGAAGGGATAATAGTGAAAGGGGGCACTCAAGTTGGCTCCGCCCGACTGCATAGCTTTGCAGAATTTTCCCCTGATGATGGGACTCAAGTCATCTTTCAATCCAGCGACAGGATCCGTCAATTTCTCTGCCGCGTCACTGGAGCCGGATCCTCCCTCATCGATAGCCCTATTGAACAAACTGGATCAGCTGACTTTATCCTACTGAACCCCGATGGTCTGACGTTTGGCTCAAACGCACGACTACCTCACCATGGGTCTTTTGTAGCGACAACAGCAGCTAGCCTTAGCCTGGGTAACCGTCTGTTCCCAGCTCGCTCTGAGTAGAACTACCTACCTTGGTAGACACCTCGATTAATCGGTAGACGCCTCGATTAAACAGGCGGGGAAACACTACCCTAACCCATCAGAACTTGAGATGCGGAACCGGGGACTTGAACCCCGAAGGCATTGCTGCCACTAGAACCTGAATCTAGCGCGTCTACCATTCCGCCAGTTCCGCAGCGGAGCCACCTCAGTCAATGTAGTGGCAGTCCTCTATTATTCTGATCAAGCGGTCCCTTGTCAACCCTTGAGCACCTCAGACGTTTAGGACGCCAGTCAAGGCTTGTCAGAGCTTGGCGTCATTCAAGAGTTGTTCTACTGAACCAAGATCGACCACAACATCTTCACGGTCTAGGTAAGGGGTTTGCAAGAGCTGACAGACCGATGGACTGCGGCAGACCTGGGCCTGGAGAGCATAGTAGGAGAGATGACACTGCTGCGCAATCACCCAAAAGTACGGTAGAAGGGTCTGACACGGCAAGATTTCAATAATGCGAGTCCCTGGTTCACAAAAGACAATGTTAGTGAGACCGGCACCGTGAATGCTGATGACGGCCTCCGCTGACTGCATTAGTGCGGCCTGTTCTAGAACGGTTAGGGCCTCCATTTGAACAGACTCAAATCCATGACCGGCTAACATATCCACTAGATCAGCCTCATTGATCACACGCCGCCACTTCGCCCCTTGTCGGCTGATGTATATGCGTTTGAAGGGTGGACCTGAGGGCCTTTGAGGTAAAAATAACTCTCTGAGAAAGCTGGCTCCATCGGCGGTCAGGTAACTGATATGCCCTGCCAGTGAGGGGACCACAAGATGATCAGCCTGACAGTGGGCTTGGCTAGGATCCTCAACATTAATAATCTGTCTAGGTGAAATTCCTAACCTCTCTAGAGTCAGTTGTTGAAATCTGGATCCCTTGTACCCATGAACCAGAAAGTAATCGAATTGATCGAAGGAGTATCCCGCTAATTGTAGGATCCACAGACAGGGCAGCACATCTACCATCCAATGAAAATAGTTCATTGCCCCAAGTGGGAGAGCGACGGCGGATCCTGTTAACAGTAGAGGATCCTGCACGGCGGCGAGAGACAAAATGGGATGCTGATGCAGCCGTAACGACGTATATGGACGTGAGACAAAGCGGGGGGTTGGCAAGCAACTCGAAAGGTCAGCCAGTAGATAACAATCGGGAGTGAGGATAGCACAGCCATAGTCCGCGTAAAGCAGCGTGGGATAGGTGTTGACATGAAGTCGGCCTTTGATGAGGGTGGCAACAAAAGTTTCAGGTGAGCGAATCTGCCCCCCTCTAAATCGTTCAATAATCTCTGGATTGTAAGTCTGAGGTGGGGTCAAACTTATCGTGTGGGCGGGTGTGACCGAGACCCATTGCCCCAAGTGAGACTGTTGCTGAACCCAGTCTTGGGTGTGCTCATATCCACCAATGGGAAGCCAATTTGAGGAGATCGACCGAGCTGTGGTGACCTGGGATGGAGGTGCCGACAGGCGTGGGGGAGCTAGAGTGCCACGTAGGATCCTGTCCTGCTCAGGGGTGCGATGAGGGCATAGCAGAAGTTGAAATAGAGTCGTTTCACTCGGGTGGGCCTGGCATAATGTTTGAAAGAAATGGACATCTAGCTGAACCGCACGAGATAACTCAACCAGAGTAGCCTCTAGGTCCCCAGTGTCTCGATGTAGGCTAGCCAGCACACCATACAGTTCAGGATTTGTAGGATCAAGTTCAATTGCCTTGACAAGGGACATCTGAGCTTCTGAGACTTGATTATGGTGCCGTTGAATATGACTAAGCTCTAGCCACGATTGACTCCAGGTAGGATCGAGTTCCACAGCTCGTTGTAAGGACTCCTGGGCTCTAGAAACCTGACCCAACCGTTGGTAGCATCGCCCTAGATGATGATAAGCCGCTGCCGAATTTGGGTCCCGTTCAATCACCTGGTGCCACATCTCAATAGCACGATCAAACTCTCGGGATTCTGTCAGGATCCAGGCTAGAGAGTGGTAAACCAAAGGAGTCTCATCGCCTAACTCAACTAACTGTTCTAGAATTAACGCCGCCTGAGGGTAATCTGCTTGAGATTGAAACTGGTAGGCCTGATTCTGTAGCCAAGTCACAAAGACTCTAATCGTATCGTCACCCGAACTCATCGCTAGAGCCGACTGCCAAATCCACTGAGCCTCTAACACTTGATGTTGCAAGAGAGCACACAAACCGATAAACCATTCCCACTGAGGGTGCTCCGGATCCTGCTCATAACACTGTTCAAACACGGATCCTGCTTTGTCATAGAGTCCAGCGGCTAAGTAGTCTTCAGCTTGCTGTTGCAGGGTCATAGCTCCGACTCAGAATAGTGATTAGCCCAGACGGATCCTGGTGTCAGTACGAGGAATCAAGTGTTACTCAATTAGTCTTCAGCTGGGCTAGCACCTGAACTCGCAGTTGCTCTAGGGATCCTGAATTATCAATCACCACATCAGCTAGCTTGCACTTACGAGACAAGGGCCACTGACTCTTGATCCGAGCCTCGATATCAGCTCGTTCCAGTTGATCTCTATCATGCAACCGTTGAACTTGCAAGTCGTAGGGGCACTGCACGACCCAGATTTCAGTAACCAAATCAGTCATCGCCGCTTCAAATAGGAGAGGAATCATCAAGCACACAACAGAAGAGTGGCTCAAACACTGCTCCACTAACTGCTGGCGGACATAAGGGTGAATCTGGTTTTCAAGCCAGTGCCGGTCATCGCCGTGGGTAAAAATTCTCGCCCCCAACTGGCGACGGTTTAGCTGGCCTGCAGCATCCACAAAGCTAGACCCAAACCGCTGCACAATCCGCTCTAGAATCATGGATCCGGGAGCCACAGCCTCCCGCGCCAACTGGTCTGCATCAATCACCCGGATCCCTTCTGCCGCCAAGATCCGACCTACCGTTGACTTACCTGTCCCTATGCCACCCGTCAATCCGAGGATCCGTTGCGAGTGCAGAATAGGCTCAGGCTCCATGGCAGAACTACTCCAGCGGACGCTTATCAGTCGGTAACAGTTGCCGTTTCAAAACATCATCAATTAAACCATACTCTTTAGCCGATTCAGGACTGAGATAGAAATCACGATCAGTATCGCGTTCAATCTTTTCAAGAGGCTGGCCAGTTCGCCGGGCCATAATTTCGTTGATCTGCTGCTTGAGGAACAGAACTTCTTTCGCTTGGATATCAATATCCGTCGCCTGACCTTCAGCCCCCCCCAAAGGTTGATGCACCATGATCCGAGCATGAGGCAAGGCTAATCGCTTACCCGGTGCCCCTGCCGTCAGTAAAAAAGCCCCCATACTGGCCGCAATCCCCATGCAAATGGTGCAAACATCCGGCCCAATGTACTCCATCGTGTCGAAGATGCCCATTCCTGCGTAAATGGATCCGCCCGGGCTATTGATATACAGGTAAATATCTCGAGAGGGATCCTCAGCTTCAAGAAATAGCATCTGAGCAATGGCTAGATTTGCCGCCTCATCATCAATCGCTTTCCCCAAGAAAACTATTCGGTCCCGCAACAGACGGGAGTAGAGGTCAAAAGCCTTCTCCCCTCGGCTTGATTGTTCAATCACAGTGGGAACAACAATCAGGTTAGGATCCGGTACTGAACCAGCCGTAGAGGCATGCGTATCCAGGGGTTTCAAAAGGGATAGATCAGTCCAGGGGTGGGCAGACGAGAAACGGGAGGAGTGATAAGACGGAACCATAAGTGTCAGCAATGCTCCTAGAAACAAACGTGGCTATAGAACCACTTCGACTAGTTTGGCACACCAGCATACTCTGTAATCACTACGGTGATGTTGTCCCGCCCGCCATGAGTCTTTGCCGCTTCAATCAGCTTTGCTGGCAACTCATCTAGAGTCTGAGCCTTGATGCAGTACTCTACAATTTGCTCATCGCTCAGCTCTTCTGTCAGCCCATCACTGCACAGGATCAACAAATCTCCCGACTTAATGGTGATGGGTTGCACCGCTGGTGCTCCGGTGTCAGGGCGACCCAGGCAGCGCTCCAGAATATGACGCCATGGATGAGCTCTGGCTTGCTCTAGCGTCAACTCCCCTTGCCGAATGGAACGGGCTACCAGGGTGTGATCCTCTGTCATCTGCTGCATCTGCTTCCCTCGCAGACGGTAAAGCCGAGAATCGCCAATATGGGCACTCCAGCAGTTACTGTCTGTGTCTAGCATGATGGCCACCACAGTTGTCCCCATGTCGGCCCGCTCCGGATGAATCCGCTGATCATCTAAGATGGACCGATTTGCGGCTTCGACGGCATCAGTGAGGAGCTGAGGGGCAGGAACAGTCTTCCATCCCTGCTCAATCTTCTCTCGAATAGCCTGAACCGCCAGGAGACTGGCAGTGGCTCCCGCAGCATGACCCCCCATTCCGTCCGCCACAATAAAAAAACGGCCTTGCGGATCACAGTAATACGCATCTTGGTTACTGCTACGAACCTTACCGGGATCCGTGCCGTGGGCAAATCGCATTACACTCACATCGTTCGCTCTGAGCGCTCTAATCGTAACACTACTCGGATCAGTGCCCCCCCGGCAACAGCAGCCAGGCATAAGGCAATGACTGTTAAGGTAGCATGACCTGCCACAAATAAGTTAGTTGCCGTCAAAAGAAAACTTCCGAACAACAGGGCATAGATCGCACCCATCCCAATCGAGTTCAGCTTGCGGATCAGTCGCTCTGCTTCGGTCGACCGCACTCGGAGCCGGAGGTCACCCTGTTCGACCCGAGTCAGCGTGCTCTCAATCCGACGAGGCAACGTCAAGCTCGTATTGGTAAACTCAGCCGCCTGTCGTCCCACCTGCGTCAACAGCGTCTCACCCATGCTTTGGGAAGACCCCACCAAAAACTCATCGGCAAACGGCTGCGCCACCGCTAAAAAGTCGAAATCCGGGTCCAGGCCTTTTCCTAACCCCTCCAATGTTGTCATTGCCCGCATTACAAAGGTGAAGGTAGCAGGGAAGCGGAAGGGTTGGTCATAGGCCATCTGATATAAATCATCACTAATCGCCGTAATCGAAACCTCATCACTAGTAAACGGCCGGTCCATGAAGTTATCGAGCATGTACTGAATCGATCGACGCACAGGTGTCATATCTGCCGTGGGAACCAAGGCACCAAGATCAGTCAGAGAACTGACGATTAAGTCCGCATCCTTGGTCGCAATCCCACTCAGGGTTACCATCAGCTTTTGTTTCACATCATGGCTTATCCGCCCCATCATGCCGAAATCATAGAAGACCAGAGTGCCATTGTCCGGACGCACGGCGATGTTGCCAGGATGCGGATCGGCATGGAAAAAACCATCCTTAAGCAATTGTCGGAGGTAGGAATATGCTCCCAGACGCGCAATCGATTTTGGATTCAGCTTGGCTGCCACCAAGGCATCTGCATCACTGATCTTGATGCCAGGCAAATACTCCAGAGTTAGCAATCGCTGCGAGGTATAGCGCCAGTACACCCGAGGCACAGCAATTTCTGGCACATCTCGGAAGTTTCGACGAAACGTGTCCGCATTGCGTCCCTCGTTAAGGTAGTTCACCTCTTCCCACAACGTCCGCCGACACTCTTCATAGATCCCAGGCCAGTCACTCCCTCGTCCACCCAATGACGTGTGATGCTGCAGGTAGTAGGCAATACCTTTCAAGATCTCCAAATCAATCGAAAAGAGACGGGTGAGACCGGGTCGCTGGGCCTTTACCACAACTTCTTCACCAGACTTCAGCTGAGCTCTATGGACCTGCCCCAGACTAGCGGCAGCAATGGGGGTCGCCTCAAAATAGCTAAAAATAGTGGAGATGGGTTTGCCCAGCTCGCTCTCAACAATCTCAGCTACCCGCTCGTACCCAAATGAAGGCACCCGATCCTGCAATTTCGAGAGCTCTTCAACATACTCACTCGGAAACAGGTCAGCCCGGGTCGAAAAAAATTGACCCACCTTGATGAAGGTTGGCCCCAAATTGAGTAGCGTCTCCCGTACCCAGATCGCTCGAGCTCGCTGCCGTCGCAACCGACGGTCTCGGGAGGCATCCCCTCGGTAGCTCCAAGTCTTCTGATCGAGCCAGCTGTAAAACAGAAACGTCAGAACAAACCGCCAGATATCGATTAATCGACCGTAGCGAGAATAGTCCTCACGAGCCCAGCGGTAGGAGGTGTACGGTTTAGGCGCTGTCGACAGTGACGGCGTGGTCGTCATAATAGTGCAAATGCTCAAGTGGACTGGTTACGATACTTCTTCAGTTCTGACCGCAATTGTGCAACCTCAGCCCGTAAGTCATCCAGTGTGGCTTGCAGATCATCCGTTTTCATTGCCCCGATATCAGTAGGCTCCGTAGGTTGAGGATCCTGAGACTCAACTTTAGCCATCACGTCATCAGGAAAAGCTCGCCAACTCTCTTGTCCCTCAGCTAGACTCTTACCCAAATCGCTAGCTAGATCAGTTAGTCCAGCCTCAATGCGCTCACGGAGAACATCAGCGGTGGCTCGACCAATTAAGAATGCACGTAAAACAGAATTAGCCATAAAGTTAGACTGACTCACTCGATAATGGCCATTAGACCGTACTGCCTCCCGGATAGCAAAGGATCCACTCTAGGTTGGTCTATTCAGGATCCTGCCCTCGGATTATAACGAACCTTGTCAATGAGTAACGGAACCGCCTGACCAGTGATGCATTAGACTTGCTAAGAATTAGACTCACTGAGGTATGAGTCCTGCCAGCTTGCCTAGCCTAGGAAAGAGCTAACGCAAACTGATAAGGGACAACCCCCTGTGAAAACCAACTAGCAGAGGCTCACTAGAAGGCTCACTGGGAGTTGACGGAAAACCGACCGGACTAATCTGCAAGGCTACAAACCGTTTTGACTAGATCCTCTTAATCATCTGTAACATAAAACTTGACAGGAAGAAAAGAGATTTCAGCGAAGAGCAGACGGACAAACGCCCAAACTGGCCTCTGAGCACTCGAGAGAGTCAGACAGTGTACCCACAGCGGTAGAGACTCTGTCCGATACTGGGCTATTTCCCCGTGGAAAGTCTTTGTAGACTGAGGAAGACGTGTAGAGAGGTCCTGACATGACAAGAAGATACCTGACATGGGGTGCCAGTGCTGCTGTCTTAGCGATGGTGGGGGGGTATTGCTTCGGAGCCCAACTAGCCCAAGCCCATCCTCAGACGTTAGTAGCCCAAGTGAGCACTGTTGCGGCCCCTCTGGGCAACTATGAAGCCACCTTAGGTGGGACCGTAGCAACTACTCGGGTCTCAGGTGAACTGGGTGGTGGCCGGCTAACTCGGGGAACTGCAGTTGGTGCTGGGTTACCCGTTTCGATCAATCTAGCGAATTACAATACTTTAACGGAGCTTCAAACTCTGGGACTCAAGGCTAGAACAGGTGACTTGGCCTCCAGCATTGCAGCCTACAACAATGGATCCATCACGATTGGTAATCGTGTCTACCCCATTAATCTAGCAGTGTCCTACCAGCGTGGAGCCAACTACATTGTTCACCTTAGCTCTACCCAATCCTTCGCCCTTGAGAGATCGTCAGAACAGGTCAGTAGTGGTGCTGGGTTAGGCTATATCCGCTTAGAGGTACCGGTTGATGGGTCTGTGGGTCAAGGACAGCTGTACACCTCTGCTCAAGTCAGGGTGAGCGAGGATGGTGTTGTCAGCCTAGGCCGGGGATTATCCACTGCGACAGAATTGCTGGATATCACGTTCAGTGGCGAGCCCCAAGGGCAATAGCTCTAGGCATTTTAGCCACCTGACTCCCAGATCTAGGCTACATCGGTTAACGCGTTGCCAGCTCCCCTCACACCTTATCGGCAACGCAACACTGGATAAGGGCTGTCTCTACTTGGTGATACTTCTAAAGAGATAGCCCAACACAATCCCAATCAGCAAAGCCCAGATTTGCCCAGATGACACAAAGGCATTCCAACCCTTAACAATGTCACCAAGAATGTCTTGGTCAAAGTTTTGGGCAGGAACAATGATGCAACACATTGTTGACTCAGAGCTGTTGAGCTGAGGACTTTGGAGAGACTGCTGTAACGGATCCATGCTTATAACTCCACGACTTTATCCAAAGTTACACACAATTCACCCTAGATTTACAGTTCAACAATTCTGTCAAGGTTGCGTCATCATATCCAGTCACTGGTTAGGAGACTCAGGCAGAATCTTGAGGACAACCAGGGTCATATCATCAGGAGACATCATTCTTGACTGTAAAACTTGGGCATTGATGGGAGCTAAATCTTCAGGATCTAGGTCCTGTAGTAGCACCTCCATGTAAGGTGGAGAGCTGACTGGCCGCCAATCTGAACGCCCTCGAAAGATATCCACCCGGTCGAACAGGCAGTTTAAAATATCTTGAGGATCCTGAAAATGCTCTGAGGCATAGCGAATGGCCTCTTCTAGTCCACTGGTTTCGAGACGTTCCCCCTGTGAATTGGCAGCTTCTGTGAAGCCGTCAGTGTAGTAGATGACGACATCACCGGGATGAAGGCAGACGGAATTCTCACCATAGGTGCTATTGGGAGTGAGACCGACGAGAGGACCTGCTGTGTCTAATGATTCAATTTGGTGGGTGGCAGCTCGCCAGAGGAGGGTAGGGTTATGGGCGGCGTTACTAAACCGTAATTGCCGGGTAACCGGATCGTAGTCTGAGTAAAACAAGCTAATAAAACGGTTAGAACGTTCTAAATCCTCAAACATGACTTGGTTAAGGTGCTCCAGGATCCGAGCTGGACTGTGGTGATTGAGCACCTCCGCCCGCAGCATCCCCCGGGTCATGGTCATGAGTAATCCGGCGGGGACCCCTTTCCCCATCACATCACCGATAACGATCCCCAGACGATGGGGTTCACGTGAATTCGGATCCTGAGCTGTGGAGGCTTGAGGACTAGGATCCTGAGATCGAGAGGGGATAGCAATAAAGTCGTAGTAGTCTCCTCCCACCTTACTGGCAGTTTGGCACCGGGCGGCTAATTTGACCCCGGCCACTTGCGGATAGTGTTTGGGCAGAAGCTGAGCCTGAATTTCTGAGCCAATTTCGAGTTCTTTATCGACAGCAATGCGCTTTTGTAGGGCTACGGTGAGCTCATCGTTCTCGATGGCTACAGCGGCTTGATCAGCAATCACCCTCAGGAGTTGTTGGCGGCCTTCAGTCCACACAAACGAAGGTTCTTGGCTAAAAATGTACAAGCGACCGCGGACAGTATTGCGCACTAGCAAAGGGGTGCCATAGAAGATGGTATTCTCAGCTTCTTGCTGGAGTTGCTCATCAAGATGGCGCTCGATGCAGGTGCTGTACTCACTAGAGTCAAAGGGAGAATTGTGCAGGGGCAAGGCTGCCGTTTCTTGCAAGGCATCAACCGCTCGAGGGCGGGCCACTCGCTGACTAGCTTCACGGGATAGAGCTCGCGTGATTCGTTCCAGCGCCGCTCGGATTCCTTCTCGCTGTGGCAAACTTGCACAATGCAGCTGTTCGAGGGCGATCGTGCCATCCGGCTGAAACAGGACTAAGGCTCCCCCGTCAGCATCCGTGAGATGACTAGCTACGAAGGCGACGAGCTCGAGCACTTGATTGAGATTCTTAAACGAGCGCAGCGCAAACGCTAAGGCCCCGAACAGATCCTGCATCTTACGTTGCTCGCGAGTGAAGGTGATGACAGCTGGGGTCTCAAGCCATTGAGAGTCCAACGGGCACTCAGAAGCCAAAGGAGTCCCGACAGCGCCATCCATGGACATCGGCCTTTTGGGTACGCGGTCAGTAGAGTCAAGATTGGCGGCAGCGGGGGCGTCGCTATCCATAGCAAATCACTGATGAGTTGACAACACTCTAGGCTTCGAGCTTAGTATCGGCAAGCGCATATCACCTAGTCAGGTCTTGATACGAAGACTCTGCGGTAAAAATTGGACTTGCAGCGTAGCAAAACTACCACGAAAGCAAAATACTCACTTGTGTAATCCATCTTCAAAGTGTTTGGCGTATCTACTGGGTGAGCCTTGTGCACACTGGCAGTGGTTGCGCTCAGCCCAGCAGGATCCATCTACTTCTGAGTCCACTGTCTCAAACAGACTCCACGACTCCAAGTGAGGATTCTGTGAATCATGGAGAGGGGCTGTGCGACTAGTCCAGTTGACTAGAAAGCTGCCAAGTCACCGCACTGCTCAGTGCTGTTAACCCAGCCAAACTTAGGAGAACAGGTGTAAGTCCCCAGTAGGTTTCAGCTACACCTGCTAAAGCTAAAGGCAGGCTGAGCGCAATATTCACCACATTGTTTTGCAGGCCGAATACTTTCCCTCGTAGGGCTTCTGGTGTCTCTTCCTGAATTACGGTCTGCATCGGAATCCCTACACAAGCTCCCGCTACACCCACCAGTCCAATCAGAATCAAACTAGGTACTAAGTTTTGGGAGGTCCAGGCCAAGGCAGCTAACGCAATGGCTAAGATGATAGACCCAATGACGGTCCACACGCGTCGACTCAACCGGTGGCCGCTGTGGCCCGTCCAAAAGGCACCGATGCCCATACCCAGCCCCGCCGATGCCAGCAGAAGCCCAAACTGAGAGGGCCTTAGCATAGAACTGAGTTCTGCCATCCGCACAGACAAGACAGCGAGAGCGGCAAAAACCGAAAAAAGGGTTACTAGCTGAAATAGTGCTGCTCGCACAACTGGTGTCTGCCCTAAAAAGGTGAGACCTACACGAATATCGTTCCAAAGATTAGGTTTATCCGTGTCGACAGACCGAGTTTCCTGGGGTCTTAACAACACCAGAATTAGACCAGCAACGATGTAAGTTCCTCCCACAAACAGGCTTGGTCCAGATCCCGTCATCGGCAGGATCCTACCGAGACTGTTACGGGCCAGAGAAAGTAATGGCTCTCCAATCGCGAACCCCACAATGACTGAAGCCATCATGGTTGTGGTGTATAAGGAGTTAGCAGAGAGGAGATTGGGTTTGGCCACGATCAAAGGAATCGCTGATTGCTCAGCTGGAGCGAAATATTGCGTGAGGGTTGAGACCAAAAAGGTAATCATGAGCAACTCCAGAAAGCCAACCGGGAGTGTCCCCAGGAGATTTCCCTGTGACAGCCACAGCAGGATCGGAATGGCCAAGATCAGGATCCCTCGGAACAGATTAGATCCCACCAGAACTAGCTTTTTTGACCAGCGGTCAACATAAACACCTGCAACGGTACCGAACAGGATTGCCGGAAGTGTAAAGGCCACCATGATGGCTGAAACCCACCCACTAATTGACTCCTCTTGAGCTTTGAAATAAGCAGAAATGAGGCTCACCATCAAGACCAAAGAGACCTTATCCGCCAGCTGAGAGAAGACTTGCCCACTCCAAAGGATCAGAAAATTACGATTTTTCAAGACAATAGCAAAGCCAGCCAGGCCGCCAGCGGATTCTTGAGGGTCAGGAGGGTTGTCTGAGAGTGGGTCAGCAGACTTGTGTAACGAACCCGGCTCCGCTACAGATTTGTGTGATTGGTTATGGAGATCTAAAACAGCGACAGTAGGCTCGGTATGAGGAAACTCGGGCGTCACAGGGGGCTGGGACTGGTGCATGGCCAACAGAGAGATGAGCAATCGTTTGAGAATAGGGGTTAGTGAATCTATTCTCTCAACTTATTTACCACTCTTAACATATCTCCTCAGAGGATTACCCATCAGCTTGTCACTAAGGATCCTAACGGATCAGGAATGGTGGCGGAGGGGGCGTCAAACTGGCCGGTTTCAACGAGGGTAAGCCGCACCTTGAGCCAGTTGATGAAAGTGGAATCCGTGGAGACAACAGCAGCAGCAGGTTTCTCTAGGCGGCTGGCAAGGTCAGCGAGGTTGGGTGACTGAAGGAAAGCCGGTTGAGCCACGTAGTAGAAGTCAATGGTGCGGTTCGTGTCTTGATAGTGCCGGGTGCGTTCTTCGAGGACTTCATTGAGGGGTTCCGATTCTAGGAACGCTTGGCTAGCCGCTAAAAAGTAGTAGGTCTGAGACTCTGTAGACATAAGTCAAGAGAAGTGATGGGTACTAGAGAGCACTACCTGGATGAGGCACTCAGGAGTCGGACTGAAGGAGGCGCGTCCGGGTTCCGCTCACCGTTGAGGTAAATGTCCGAGATTGATGGTAACTCTAATGGGATCCGTTGATGGTCAGGTAAACTTTGTTGGAGCTCTTCAGTGTAGAGAATTGGGAGAGCCGCTTGAGCCCACTGTTGGGCCAAAGGATCCTCATCGGTGTC
This sequence comes from uncultured bacterium, assembly GCA_964443615.1. GTDB lineage: Bacteria > Cyanobacteriota > Cyanobacteriia > Thermostichales > Thermostichaceae > CAYSWV01. The sequence continues at coordinate 55,825 of CAYUEE010000007.1, forward strand.
AGCAACAGCCTGGCACAAGGCTAGCGCTCGTTCTAGATCTCCACTTCCCAAATAAGCTTTGACGAGAGAAATCTGGGCGAGCAAACACGCTTGCTTTTGAGAGGCAGAACAGGTGGCTGCCAGTTCGCAGGTGTAGCAGTAGGACTCTAGGAGGTCGATGGCTTCTAGATAGCGATCCTGTTCGAGGGCATCCAGGCCAGATTGGAGGGAGTCGGGTTTAGATCCCATGAAAGGTAATGTGTCCGAAGCAAAGCAACGATAGACGATCCAGCGGCAGTTGATCTCGGAGTCGTAGCTGCGGTCAACAGGCCTAACATCACTCTAGCAAAGGGACCTGTTCAGCTGTGTCAGTTAGAACGGATCCTGCACCCACCTCGCCACATTAGTTCATCGAATCTGTTCAGACGCTGAATCCTGAGAGATCTGCTTTCGCCTACGATTAGAGCTGACCTCCAGCCCTTAACTCAACATTCATCTACTCAGCATTTAACTCAGGATCCTTTTGGTGTCCGGAATAAAATGGCGGGTCATCGCTGTGAAATTTTCGAGCACTAGGACGCTATTGCGATTGAGTTGAGCAAGTGAACCCATCCATAGGATCCTGCTCAAAAAAGTTAGATTTGGTAGCCAATGATAAGGATCCGGGTGACATCTTACGGCTTGATGGAGAGAGCGCTATGTGTAACCTATGGCCCCCGTTCTCACCTCTCAGCGATTAGATCCGACCCGGCTGCTGTTTAACCTGCAACGCATTAATCAGATTATGCAGCAGTGTACCGGATGTCTCGATCCGATGGTGATCGCGCAGTGGGTCACCGATGCGTTAGTGCAAGAGTTTGACTGTGCCTTCGCCCGTATCTGGATTATTGAACCGGATGGATCCGCTCTCCGGCTGGTCGCCTCATCAGGGTTACATACTCGCCTAGACGGATCCTTTGCCCGAGTGCCGATGGGAGCGTTCAAAGTCGGTAAGATTGCTCAAAACCGGGTCTGCTTTTTGAGTGACAATCTGCCTGAGGAGCCGTGGGTTAAAGATCGAGAATGGGCACTCCAGCATCAGTTGAAAGGATTTGCCGGCTATCCTCTAGCCACACCTGATAAGGTCATCGGTGTGCTAGCACTGTTTAGTCGTGAACCCATGGCACCTGAGTTCTTAGAAGTACTTGTCAGTTTGCGTACATCATTGCGGGTTGCATTAGATATTGCTTCTCAATGCCAAACGGTTCAAACCTCTCAACTCTCAAGCTCACTCAATTTATCCGATCAACTGGCTCAGATTTTGGGGCTCACTCCCCTGACGCTAGTGGGTACTGAACAACCGCTGGCACTCTCGTTCACTCAGGTTCTGTTACGGGCCACTGAAATTTTTAGTCGCTTGAAATGTGCGTCCTGTCAGCTCACCTATGGCAGTGAATCCGTCACGTTAGAAGCGATCTTGGCTCTCCCGGGTAATCTAGATAACTGGCTTCAGTCAGCTTTTGATACCTTGTCTCGGGCAGCGGCCTGTTTAGGGGGATCTTTGCACACTCAACCCGGTGCCGATCCTCGTGTCCTACAAACGATCGTAGCCCTTCCGTATTTCACCGCTACAGGCCCCCTAGTCCGAATCCGATGTCGACAACCTGTGTTGCAACTCGCATTTACTCAACTTGCTCACATGGCAGGCCTCTCTGTTCAGCATTCCTCTGAGACACATCATTCCTCTGAACACTTAGGACTTCTGATTACTGATGAGGTTTCTCTAGCGCGAAAACGGGAACGAGTTCTGTGGATCCGGCACGACCAACACGTTCAGCCCCAACGGATCCAGGCCTGTATCGATCTATCTATCAGTCCAACTGAGTTGCGAGCTGCCGTCCATCAAGTGGAACAGGGGTTATCTTGGGGATTGGATCCTACCCCTCAAACCCAGGTCACCCTCTCTGATCGGGAGCGGGAAATGATGACTCTGCTGGCTGAAGGCTTGCGAGACCGCGAGATTGCCCATCATCTGCACATTAGCGAAAGTACGGTGAAATTCCACATCAATAATGTTGTTACCAAGTTGAAAGTCCGAACTCGGCTGCAAGCCCTGTATCAAATGATGAAACAAGGATCCTTGGCTTGAAAACTGCAACATCGCACTCAGCTGGGACCCTGACTATGGAACGCCCTACTACGTTATAGCCAGTGCATGGCTGCAAACCATCTTTGGTAGTCTGGGCGTCGTTGGCTGTCTCCCCATCGCTACCGTTGGGACTATACCTTATTGGAGCACGACACAGAAACCAGTGAGGAGATTGCTGGGCTCTAACTTACTTGGAGGCATGATAGTTGCGCCAGCTCTTAGGGTACTGATGTGCAGCATACTTCAAATCATCCTGGGCGTAGGGCTTCTGCAATTGCGCTCTCGAGCCTGGATTGGCGTCTTAACTTATTCAATCAAGTTCAATTCTTATCAATCTTGCTGGACTTGTCTGGGATCATCATACTTCAGCTATTGGCATTATTGTTTCGGACATCATGGGCTACCTATTGCTTCGACCACCTACTGCTTTGACCTGAAACTAAAGGTGCCTTCAATCATGGGGAGCAACGTTCACTGCATAACGTTCACTGCATAACGTTCACTACATTGACCATAACTCACTTGTCACTTCATACTAGCGCACCTAGACTGAGTGTAAACTTTCTGCAGCAGATGGTAAGGACCAGCACATGTTGAGCCACTGCACCAGCTCCTGACGATTGCCTGCAAACCGGAGCTCGACTTGGTAAAGAGCTGCTCGGTCATGAGAGCCTAGCCCCCCCAACCGAATGAGCGCAGTGAGGTCGTCTTGGCAGGTTCGAACCGAGACTCCTAGGCCCCAAAGAGACCGTGTTGCCTCTCGTAAACTCTCAGGGGGCACCCGCACAATGCGTTGTTCTAGCGGCAGGTTGTACAACATGAGGCCCACCTCGAATTCTTTAGGATGATTTAATATTCTCCTAAAAGGGCGGGTCTGACTAGTCATAGTGAAGGAATGTTGCATTATTCTGCAGGATCCTTAACGAACACAGAGTCTGACCTCCTGTTGTGCAGGCCTTTGCGACAAGTTATTAAGAATTCTACACCTCTAACGGATCAGGGCCAGAATCCTGCTCAGGGTCTAACTGGAAGAACGTTAGATGGGTTTGTCCATAGCGGCGGTGATCTGTTTGAACTAAGGAACCAATCTGCTCCGGTAATTCACGAGTCTGTCGGTGTTCAGCAATCACCCTTCCGGCCACGGTGACCAAAGGGGCTAGTTGAAGCAGGAGGTGGTCATAGAGATCGGACTCATAGGGAGGATCCAAGTAAATAAAGTCGAACGGATCCGTTAGGATCCTCTGAGATACCAGACGACGCGCATCCCCCTGTAAAACTTGCCACTGCTGACCGGTGGCGGCGACTTTGCTCCAGTTGGCTCGAATGACTCGACACGCCGTTCGAGAGGACTCAATGCCTACAGCAACTGCAGCCCCTCGGCACAACGCTTCAGCTCCCATTGTGCCTGCACCACTACACAGATCCAACCAACGGCAGCCTCTCACTTGGCCTTGCAAAATATTGAAAACAGCCCCCCGAACTCGCGCAGGGGTGGGACGAGTATCTAGGCCCGGTAGGGTTTGTAGCAATCGATTGCCGTAGATTCGGATCCCCATAACTGGTCTATAGGGATAGTTGCTTCTTAGCAATGTATTGAACGAGAATCTTCTCTAGTTCAACCCAGACCAATACTAAGCTGCTAAATCCAAAGCAGATGAGCAGTTCAGTTAAAGACAATGCTTCAGTGCCGAAAAAGGCTCGGAGCCAAGGTGTGTAAACCAGGAGAAGTTGCAAAACAATGGTGAGACTCACGGCCCAGTAGAGATAGGGGTTGGTGGTGGGGTTCATTTGAAAGACTAACTTGGATGTTGATCGCACGGCAATCGCGTGGCCCATCTGGGATATGCATAACGTCGTGAATACCATCGTCTTCCACACCTCCGGGAACGCCGGTTTCACAATTAGAATCATTGCAATTGTAATGACTGCGAAGATAAGGCCAATTCGGATCATGTAAGATCCTAGCCCTCGAGCGAAAATACTTTCCTGCGGATCAATTGGTGGCCGCTGCATGGCCCCTTCCTCCGCAGGTTCTAAAGCTAGGGCGAGAGCCGGTAGGCCGTCAGTGACTAAGTTCATCCACAAGATCTGCAAAGGAGTGAGGGGCACTTCTCCAATGATGGGCAACGCTGAGGCGGCAATTGTAAGGACCTCACCAATATTACTACCCAAGATGTATTTTACAAATCGACGAATGTTGCTGTAGACAATGCGACCTTCTTCAACGGCATCAACAATGGTGGCAAAGTTATCATCCATAAGCACCATATCGCTAGCTTCTTTACTCACATCGGTGCCAGTAATGCCCATTGCAATTCCAATATTTGCCTGTTTCAACGCGGGCGCATCATTGACTCCATCACCAGTCATGGCGACAAATTGAAACTGTCTCTGCAATGTCTGAACAATCCACAACTTATGTTCAGGAGCCACGCGGGCATAGACACTGACCTTTTGCACTGTATCCGCTAACACCTGCTCCGACATCGTCGCCAGCGCCTGACCTTCTACAGCTGTATCCCCTTCACCTGCAATACCCAAATCCCGCGCAATCGAGATAGCAGTTAATTTGTGATCCCCTGTAATCATGATGGGACGGATCCCCGCTTGCCGACATTTTGCGACCGCTTCAAACGCTTCCCGTCGAGGGGCATCTCGCATTCCCACTAGACCTAGCCAAATCAAAGAGGTTTCAACGGTATCAGGGTGTTGGGTATCAGGGCGCTGAGAGAATCCAGCTAGGGCGAATCCTAGAACTCGGATCCCTTGACCGGCTAAGGCTTCATTTGCTGATCGAATCTGCTCACGGTGAGTCTCTGTAATGGGCTGCACCGTTGCGTCTTCAATAATAAAATCGCAGCGTTCTAGGATTAGCTCTGGGGATCCTTTGCTGATCGAGAGAAAGGGTTTTTCAATCAGCCCTGACTGAGTCAGAATGCTATGGGCCGGAGACAGAGGGGACAGATGGCTAGGATCAAGAATAACTGTCATCCGCTTGCGCTCAGAGGTGAAGGGAATTTCATCGATGCGAGGCAGATGTTGATCGAGGTCTATTTTGAACAGCTGGGCTTTACCGGCTACTGTTAATAGAGCCCCTTCCGTTGGATCCCCCAAGACACTCCATACCTTCTCTCCCGACTCAGCAGAGCCAGAGGCTACATCCACATCCGACTGTTGTAGGGTCGCATCATTACACACAACACCGCTGAGCAAAATCGTTCCGAGTGCGTTGAATTGAGTTGGGTTAACAGCAGATCCTTGACAGTAGAATTCTCCCTCAGGCACATAGCCAGTTCCTGTAATTGTATAGTGACCATCCGCTGTTTCAATGGCCGTCACTACCATCTTGTTCTCTGTTAAAGTGCCTGTTTTATCTGAACAAATGGTGGTTACGGATCCTAATGTTTCAACCGCAGGTAATCGACGAATCAAGGCGTGACGTTGCACCATGCGCTGAGTACCAATGGCTAGAGTTACTGTAATGACGGCAGGCAGACCTTCAGGCACAACCGCCACCGCCATGCTCAAAGAGACGATCAGTAAATCTTGAAATGTTCCAAATCCACCCTCCAATAGGATCCCGCCCACCACAACGAGGGCAACTAAGGCTAACGAGCCATACACCAAAACATGACCCAACTGATCCATGCGGCGCTGCAGAGGCGTGTCTTCATTTTCAACAGAATCTAATAAACACGCGACCCGCCCGAGTTCCGTTTGCATCCCTGTATTGGTTACCAAAATGGCACCGCGACCTTGCATCACTTCAGTGCCCTGAAAAACCATGTTCGCTCGATCCCCAATTGAGGTGTCTGGGGGCAAGGTCAGCTCAGCTTGTTTGGCAATCGGCAGAGCTTCGCCCGTTAGGGCCGCCTCTCGGACTTGGAGATTCGAGGCCTCCCACAACCGACCATCGGCTGGAACCTGAACACCGGCCTCCAGGATTACGACATCACCCGGCACCAGCTCAACTGCAGATAACTCCTGCAAGGATCCATTCCGCCGCACCCGCACCACCGGTGATGACAATTGCTTAAGGGCCGCTAACGCTTTTTCAGCTCGGGTTTCTTGTAAGTAGCCGAGGATACCATTCAAAATCACAATGGTGAGAATCGCGACGGCATCTTTCGGAAAATCACCGGCAGAGAGATCCAACACCGCTGAGACCAAGGCGACTCCCAAGAGCATCAACAGCATGATGTCCATGAATTGATCGAGAAGCGCCTGCCAATTGCTGCGGCCTTCTTCCCCCACAATTTCGTTGCGCCCGTACTGATGTTGCCGTTGGGAAATCTGAGCGCCCGCGAGACCCGTGGCCGGATCCGTCTGCAACTGAGCTGCTACATCAGGTGCTCGTAGCGTATGCCAAGCCGTTGAAGTGTCCGGTTGAGCCGCAGATTGAGTCATGGTCATGCTGTGAAGGTTCCCCACAAATTGTACATGAGGTATTTCGACAATCTGAATCGAGGGATCCCTTGCCGATGAAAAGCTGATGAAAAGTGTAGCGGTCAGTGGTCTTCAGACGCTTAAATTCTGCTGACTGATAGGCTGAGGAGTAACCGTGACGCTTAGTCAAAGTAGCACGACGAGATCGCACCGTGACTCTCTAGCTAATGCTGGGCTGAGGTTTGGCAGATGTGGGGTTCACAAGTAGGGGCAACTCTGCATATAGTGTCTGTGATCGCCATCATCCCTACTGAGTTCCTCATTGGTTGGAAGCCTCTACCGTTGGTAATCACACTAACCTATTAAGTCACAGTCATCGGATCACTCGGAGAGTTGCGCATGAGACCTTACCCTAGCCGATATTTCGCAACTTGGGCATCTTCTAGACACCCCTGGGGGCAATCCTTGGAACACACCGCAGAGCCCTCTGCAGGACAAGCTGCAGGACAAGCTGAAGGACAAGCTGAAGGACGAGCTGAAGGGCAAGCTAGGGAAGGATCCTGGGCTCCTGCTTGGAGGGTCCTGCTAGTACTAGCGGTAGTAACTACGGTAGCTGGCTGTAGCGATGAAGATTCTAACGATCCACCGCAGATCAATATCACACCAGCACCAATTCGGACACCAACGCCTACTCCGTTTCCGACATTGACCCCATTCCCCACGCCCACTCCTGCTCCCACCTTGACTCCCTTACCGTCGCCCACGCCATCTCCCAGCTCAACGGGATCATCCGGATCAGCTGAGGATCCTTCAATTGCGATGGCAGCACTACCAGAGTTTCCCCAACTAGAGGAAGTGTTGGTGGTGGCAGCAGTGACAACTCCCGCCGGTCTGAGGAATGCTGTGGCGTTCGAGGTAGAGGTAACCCAGCCACCCATTACGGTATCCTATGCCTATCAAGCTAGTAACGTGGGATGCTCGGCTGGTGATACATCTTGTGCAGCAGCCATTCCGGTAGTGATGCCTGCAACTGTCCCAGTGGGAACCTACATTATTAGGGTTACTGTGATTGATGCGTTGGATAACAGGAGTTCGGCTGCTCAACAAATCACCGTTCTTCCTCCAACCAATCCAACCCCTACTCCCTCCCCATCTCCGTCCCCCTCCCCATCTCCG